>DASRJV010000187.1:0-4745 GCA_035649295.1 Propionibacteriaceae bacterium | reverse complement strand
CTTCGAACGCATAGACGCTGGCAGACTCAGAGTCGCATGCGAAGCCCGGCACGATGGCCCGACAATGATCTTGTCTTCACGACGCAACGCGGCACCCCTCTCGACGCGGCCAACGTTCGGCGTGCCTTCCGGCAAGTGGCCGAACACGCTGGGCTCCTAGCGGAGGAATGGACACCACGAGAGCTGCGGCACAGTTTCGTCTCGCTGCTGTCGAGCGCGGGGATCCCAATCGAAGACATCGCGCACCTGGTCGGCCACGCGAACACCCGTACGACGGAGAAGGTGTATCGCAAGGAATTGCGCCCGGTGCTAAGACGCGGCGCGAAGGCGATGGATGACCTCTTCAAGGCGCACCGCGAAGCCAGCGAGCCACCCACTCTGCCCCCCGCGGGCGACGAGAACCAAACAGAGCGCTGAATGATACGAGTGCGATTCAGGCTTGGCCAGGGCAAACAGTGAGTGGAGCTTAGGGGACTCGAACCCCTGACCTCTTCCATGCCATGGAAGCGCGCTACCAACTGCGCCAAAGCCCCTCGAGCGTGACCGGCCGGCCCGTCCACAAGCCTGACCGATCCTACATTCGAGGTCCAGGACGGGCCAATCGGGCGTGGGCGCCGATCAGTAGAAGAAGATCGGTAGCCAACCCGGATTGTGGGCGTGGAGGAGTATGGCCCAGAGCACACAGTCGAAGATCAAGTGCACGCTGACCACGTAGGGCAGCGATCGGGTGCGGTTGAAGATATAGCCCTGGATCAGGGCAAATGGCGTTGTCAGGAGCGGTCCCCAGCTCCGATAACCGAGCTCCCAGAGAAATGACACGAAGATGATCGCTTGCAAGATGTTCGCTTGCCACAGTCGGAAGTGTCGCCGTAGTAGCGCGAACGCCGTGCAGATAAAGAACAGTTCATCCCACAGGCCGACCGCATTCACGCAGATGAAGAGCCTGATGATCTCGGTCGGCTCGCTCACCGCCGGCCAGTTGAGATAGGTGCCGGAGCGGATGAAGTAGAACGGCATGATCACCCAGGCAAGCCCCACCACGATTGCCAGGTACCACTTCTCAGCGGTCGTCCATCGCCTGCCGGTGTTGATCGGGAACCGCACGATGTGACGCTTGAAGACGAATCTGTCGACCACGTACGGGACCACTACAGCGAAAAGCAGCACGCTTCCCATCAACATGATGTTGCCGTAGCTGATGTCCGCCGCCAGTGAGATGGTCCCGATGAGGCCCAGGCTGAAGCCGATGAGTAACAGACTCTTGCCAAGATCACGATCGACGACGAATCCCAGCACCACGCTGACGGCCAGCACGGCATACCCAGACGGCTCGTGCTGCAACCCAAAGAGCAGGAAGCCCGCGACCGACACGCCAAACGCCGGCGCGAGGCCCCAGGAAAAACGCGGTGGCGCCGCAACCTCGACGTCCGGCGGTGCCGTCGTCACACGACCAGTCAACCCCTCTGGATATCGGACACGGCGGTCACGTTGTAGCTTTCAATCCGCCAGTACGCCCCCGAGCGATGCCGGCCAATGCTTACCCATGCGCAATTGGAGAGCCCGCCAAGTCGGCGCCACTCATCGAAAGGCAGCCCGACGAACTTGCATGCACCAACCCGGCCGGCCAGACCATGAGTGACGACAACGACGGTGGATTGATCTTCAGCTTCCTCGGCGATTTCGGTCAGCGCCTCGACCATCCGCTCGGCCACCTCACTCGGGCTCTCACCAGTGGGCGAGCGTCGTACCTCCTCACCCGCCCACAGCCGGCGCGCCAACTCGGGGTCGGCCGCCCTGATCTCCTCGCCAAGCAAGCCCTCCCACGAGCCCACATGGATCTCCCGCAGCCGCTTGTCGGTCGTTATGTCCAATCCGACGCGCTGGGCCAGCATCTCCGCGGTCTGATAGCACCGCGTCAGATCACTGGAGTAAACCCGCGATGGCCGATACGCAGCGAGGACCTCGGCCGCTTGGATCGCCTGCGCATAGCCAACCTCATCGAGCGGAATGTCGGCTTGACCTTGATAGCGGTCGATCACATTCCACTCGGTGCGACCGTGACGCCAAATGATGATCCGTGCAGCAGTCATCGCCGCTCATCCACACGGAGCTCGATCTCCGGGCAATCCCGCCACAGCCGCTCCAACGCGTAAAAGCGACGCTCATCGGTAAGTTGCACGTGGACCACGATGTCGAGATAGTCCAGCAGCACCCACCGTTGTTCCCGATAGCCCTCTCGTCTCACCGGTTTTGCATCATGTCCTCGGAGCGACTCCTCAATTCCATCAACGACTGCTCCGACCTGGCGTTCGTTGGACGCGGTGACGACCAGAAAGACGTCGGTTATCGCCAGTTGCTCAGAAACGTCGTAGGCGACGAGATCGGTGCCGAGCTTGTCGACAGCCGCAGTCGCGGCCGCGTGGGTCAGTTCCAGCGCGCGCTTGGTGGCAGTCAAGATCTCACAATCTGTTGGGCGATACCGCTAAGCGTTCACGTGCACAACGCGCAACCAAGGCTAGCTGTTCGAGTTGACCGAGCCTCGCAGCCGCGTAGTTTGCTTCGGGCCTTCGTAGGCGGCCAGAAAGACCTCCAAGCCGGCGTCGGCGATCGCGTTGAGTTCCCGGCGGCTCCTACGGCCCACACCGCGGAACATCACCGTGTCGAGTGGCTCCCCGATCACGAGGAACGCGAACTGCGTCGCCGCAAGCCGTGGATCATGCATCTGCAACTCACCGCGCTCGGCCAGCTGAGCGAACGCGGTGGTCAAGGCACCGACGGTCCGCCTTGGCCCGCTGTCGTGGTACCTGCGAGCCAGATCGGGAAACCTACCTGCCTCCCGCAGCACCAGCTGCCGGCGGCGCAGCAGCACAGGATTCATTACCGCCTTGACGTAACTCCGCGCTAGATCCCGGAGTGCTGCTCGCACATCAGTAGCATCTGCAACCGCCGCGACCTGAAACTGAAAGTCCCGGCTGACATGTTCCACACTGCCGAGTGCGACCGCCCGAAATAGCGTCTGCTTGTCGCGGAAGTGCTTGTACACGGTCTGCTTCGATACAGCGGCCGCCACGGCAATGTCCTCCATCGAGGTGCCGGCGTACTCGTGAATCAAGAACAACTCGGTGGCCGCCTGCAGGATCGCCTCCCGCTTGCGGGTACTCCGAGCCGACATTGGGGAATCCACATCAAAGATTCTAGGAAAGTAGCCGATGATTTCATGAGTACTGGACGGTCTAGTTCTATGGATGGTCACAACCGAAAGGACTTACACCATGTCTCAGACTCTCCAGGTCCCAGTGACTGCCCAGGGACACGCCCGCCAGGCCTTGGTGGCCGGCGCGGTCGCTGGACCGCTCTACGTGTCTGTCGGCACTCTCGAGGCCGTGCTGCGCCGGGGCTTCGATATCCGTGTCCACTCCTTGAGCCTGCTGGCGAACGGCAGCACCGGCTGGATCCACTCGGCAATGATGGTGACGAGCGGTTTGCTCACCGTCATCGGCGCGCTCGGGGTGAGCCGCGCGCAGCGAGCCGGCCGACGTTCGTACGCAACGATTTTCGGATTGGCCGCGTATGGGTTAGGTATTGCAATTGCGGGCCTGCTGCGTGCCGATCCCGCAGAGGGATTTCCGCTCGGCACGCCGGCGGGTCCGCCTGTGGTGGTGACAGCCAGCGGCGTCGGCCACCTTGTCGCGGGAGGAATCGGCTTTCTCGGCTTGATCGTGGCGTGTCTTGCGTGCGGCCGCCGCTCAGCCCAAGCTGGGGATCGTGCTTGGGCCGCCTGCTCTGCAGCGATCGGCGTTTACTACCTGGTCGCGTTCGCCGGGATCGCCTCGGGAGCCGCTAGTCCCGTGATCAACATTGCCTTCACGATCGCTGTCGCGCTGGGCTGGGCATGGCTGACGGCTCTCTACGTACGGGCGCTCAAGGGACGAACCTGTTGAGCCCCCCGACGCTGACTCTCAGGTAACTGCACCGGTCTCGGCGAGCCGTCGCAGGGACATGATCAACTTCACCCTGACCAACGATCCCCCTTTACAGTTAACTATGGACGCCAGCGACCCCCGGCTGGCGGCGCTTCGGGAGGGCCCCGCCTCGACTGCATACGTGCCTCGGCTGCTGCCTGCGTGGGCCGCCGCCGAGTCTGGGCCGGCCCACCGAGTCATCGATGGAAGCCTCTTACTGTTCGACATCACCGGCTTCACCCCTTTGACTGAGCGGCTGGCTCGCAAGGGCCGGGAGGGCGCCGAGGAGCTGAGCAACCTACTTGACACGGTCTTCAGCCAGCTGTTGATGGATGCCGAGGACGAGGGTGCTGACCTTCTCAAGTGGGGCGGTGACGCGGTGCTGCTGCTCTTCGACGGCGCAGACCATGGCCGCCGCGCTGCTAGGGCCGGGCTGCGCATGCATCGGGCTCTTGCGCAAATAGGGGGCGCCAAAACATCTATTGGCAGAGTCAAGCTGCGTGCTTCCGCTGGTGTCGAGTCGGGTCCAGTCCATCTGATACTCGCGGGAAATCCTGCCGTGCGCCGGGACTTGGTCCTGGTGGGGCCAACGGCTACGGCGGTCACCATGCTGGAACATGCCGCTGGCATGGGTGAGGTACTGGTGGGTGACGCCACTGCTGCGGACCTCGGGCCAGGCCTCGTACGCCAGCACGACGGCTGGGGGCATCTCCTTGCCGGTGTACCGACACCCGCGAACCGTCCCCCGGAGCCGGAACCCGAGCCGATGCCGGCCGTTGTCGA
>DASRJV010000186.1:0-6523 GCA_035649295.1 Propionibacteriaceae bacterium | reverse complement strand
TCACATCGGCTACATCGGCGCACCGTACGATCGCCAGCGGGTGTCGATCCACTGCGCCGTTGTGGACAGCTCGCGCCGCGTCATACCGCGGATCGTCCGGGGTGATGATGGTGCCGCGGATTCCGGCAAGATCATCTAGGTCTAATTGGTGGCTGGTGGGTTTGCTTGTTGTTGTCATGAAGATCAGCATTCGCCAGCATCGTTGTAGCGGCCTTGACCAAACCTTGGCGAAAGCTTGTGGTGGGCAGCTAACCGAGAAGCCGGACGTACTCGTCCTGCACAGCCTCACTGGGGTTGACTCCGAGTTCATCCCGCAGCAAGCCTCGCAGGCGTTCGTACGCCGCGAGGGCCTCCGCCACGTTGCCGCTCGCCGCGAGCGCGCGCATCAAAAGCAGATGTCCTGACTCTCGAAACGGGGCCGCCTCGACAAGTTCCCGTCCGGCGCGCTCCGCACCCGGCAGCTCCGCGCCCCTGAGCCCTAGACAGGTTTCGGCGTAGCACTCCAGCGCGCGGATTCGCACATCGGCAAGGCGGCGACGCCAGGCCTCGGCCCATTGCGCCTGCGCCTCGGGCAGAAACGCCCGGCGGGCGACGAACAAGGCGCTCAAGGCGGGCGCCCAGGCCCGTCGCCAGTCGCACACAGCGACGGCGGACTCGGCGGAGTGCAGCTGTGCCACGGCGACCTCGACGTCGACACGCGCCGGCTCCGGGAGAGCCAAGCTCAGTTCCGTACGTCCGCGGAGCACATCCGCGCCGACCACCGCCCTGGTTTTGGAGATCAAAGCACTGAGTGCACCCCCAGCCGTCGCTGGGCGGTCATCACCCCACAGTGCTTCAATCAAGGTGTCCCGTGAGACGGTCTGCAGCCGAGAAACTGCGAGGTACGCGAACAGCAGCCGACCTTGACGCCCAGGAAGCAGGTTGTCGATCCGTCGGTTCCAAAGCTCTACAGCGAATGTCCCGCACAGCTGCACACGGGCCGCGTCCACAACCTCAGCATTGCCCACGCGGCGTACCTGGGTTAGATGTGGGGTGTCGAAGGAGGAGTCGAAGATGCTCAGGCAAGTCAGATGCGAATGCGGCTACCTCGCCCGTGGTCGGAGTGACGATGACGTCATCGGTCTCATCCTGGCCCATATCGCCACCGATCATCCCGACCTCGCCGAGACCGAGACGGCCGACGATATCCGCACCTTGATCGAACTCGTCCCGGACTGACTCGGCTCCACGGGCCCCTCAGCGGTGGTTGGGCCAACCAGCGCTGGGCACTGACACGGTGGTGCTGAGCAGCTGCCCGGTACGCGGCCCGGTGGTGAGCCGCTCCAGGTTGTCCATGAAGTCCTCATTCATGTGCCAATCGGCGGTCAGGATGAACAGGGTACGGCCGTCGGCACCGCCAAGTGCGCAGGCGAAACCGGAGTATTCGAGCGGGATCCGCTCCAGCACTTCCCCGCCATCGGCCACCCGCAGGCAGCAGGACTCGTTCTCAAGCCAGCTGGGCGTCCAGACTGCACCTTCGGCGTCCATGCAGATCCCGTCCGCCAGCACGTCGGCAAAGGTGCGGCGGTTAGCCAGGCCGCCGTCGTCGGTGATGTCGAAGGCTGTCAGCTTGCTGGCGAAGGACTCCGCGATGATCAAGGTCGAGTTGTCGTCGGTGACCGCCATGCCGTTGGGAAAGGCAATCCCGTCGGCGACCTGACGCACCGAGCCGTCCGGCATGATCGCCGCGATGAAACCGGGAGCGACGCCCTCATCGGGATAGAAGTCGGCGCCACCGTTGACGTAGATGGTGCCGCGGCCGTCGATGACGATCTCGTTCAGACCGCCAGGTAGACCGGTCAGGTCGGCATGGTCGACCAGCGATCCGTCCGGCTCTTGCCGCAACAGCCGCTGCTCCGGACCGGCCACCACGAGCAACTGACCGTCGGATAGCCAATCAATCGAGAACGGGATCGTGGTAGGCACCCGTGTGATCACCTCGCGATTTCCGTCCTGGTCGAACGCGAGAATCTCTTGGGCGCCCCAGTTCGACAGCCACACGCGGCCGTCATGCCAGCGGGCGGACTCGCCGATCACCAAGTCGGCGGCTAGCAGGCGTGGTTCGGGCATGGGGCAATCCTGTCAGCCGTCCTGGCTCGGCTCTCGACTACCTCCGAGAGACGCTGAAGCTGAACATCATCCCGCTTTGCATGTGCTCGGCGATATGGCAGTGCGCCATCCACAGACCGGGGTTGCTGACGTCGAACAGGATGTCCACGGTCTGGCCGGTGCGGATGAGCACCGTGTCCTTCCACACCAGGTTGGGCTCGACGATCCCGTCGCGGGCCAGAACCAGGAATCGACCTGCGCCGTGCCGGCGGAAGGGGTGGTGCATGGGATGGTCGGAGTCCTTCTCGTTGATCAACCGGATCTTGACCCGCTGCCCGACGGTGAACCGCCAGTCGATTGCCGCACTGTCGACTCCAGCGGTGCGATCGAGGAACCTCTCTGGCAGTCCCGACGGATCGGTCGGGAATCGATCTTGCTGATCATGATCGTTGTGCTGCTGCATCGCTACCTCCTCTGCAAACGCCGTCAACCTGATCGCGGATGTCAGGATCGCCCAACCTCGCCATTCCAATCTCGGATTCCAGCTAGACGCTCACGACCTGACTCCCCGCCCCGAGCGGCTGCGCCGGATCCGGCCCCAGGGTTTGAATACCGCCAACAAGAAAGCCACGGTCAAGGCAGCCGGTGACACGATCGGCGGGTAGAGCATGTTGCTGAAGCTCCAGTCAAGATCGGCACCGGCGGCGAGCTGACTGCCAAGATCGGCGGCTTTCGCGACCTCGCCGCGTAGCGCGGTGACGATCAGCGTGCTGAGGATGATGTTGAACGCAAGCTTGATCGCCACCCACCAGTACCGCAGCAAGCCGTACTTGCTGCCCAGGCCAAGGATCACCCCCGTGATCAGGCTGACCATCGCCGCACTGAACATCGGCCACACCGTGACAAGACGCAATGACTGCAGGGTGTGAGCGCGCACCTCAGCAGACTCAGTGAAGATCGCGGTGAAGACGAGCACGGCCATCGCGACATCCAGCCCGAACCAGGTTCCGGCGGCCAGGAGGTGGAACAGCAGCACCGTCTTGCGAGCGCGGCCTCCGAGCCGCCAGTTGGTCACGCGCTCCACTGGGCGAGCAAGCGTCGAGGTCACGATGTACGCGCTGTGCTGGCAATGGAGCTGCTTGGCGCGTCGGCCAAACCTTCCGGCTCGTCGAGTGGACAGGTTGTGAGTGCCGCAGCAACAGCTGCGGCCACCGCGCCGAGCGACAGGAATGTGCGCAGCGTGTGAAATGCCGCCCATCGCGCGCGGATCTGCTGCCAGCCGGAGGGCAGCGTCGCCTCAGTCCAGTTCGCGATCAAGTTGTCGATCGGCACCTCGACGATCAGCGTGATCGCCATGACCGCGATCATCAGCAGTAGTCCGGCCAATGCGAGCCAGCTGGCGAGAGCGGATCGGCTGCGAAACAGCAGCACGACGGCGACCACACCGACGAGCACGGCAGCGCTCATCAGCACCCCCATCACCGTGGCCAGATTGCTGATCATGTGCTGGCCGTCGGCCAGGAAGGTTGCCGCGTCGTACTCAGTCATAGTTCGCGCCAACGACAGCCAGGTCCCCCACATCACACCAGCCACTAGGACGTACAGCATGATGCTGACGAACTGGACAAGCTTCAGCAATGATTCGCGCGTCATGATCACGCCTGTTGCTGCGGTGCCCCTGGCGGCGCCGCGATCGGGCTCAGGTGCATGCCAACGAGGTGCCACGTGCCGTCCTCCCGCACCAGAATGTGCGTGGCGCGGAACTGACCGTTGTTGGGTCGACCACGGTATGCAGCCTCCTGATCATGAACCCCCACTACGACTGCGCAGTCTCCGAAGACGCGAGCTTCTGTATCGCGCCAGGCCAGCGAGGAGGTGACAAGATCGCCACTGCGGTAGCGGTCCAGCCATTGCGTCTTGTCGATGACGAACCCAAGCGGTCCGACCAGTTTGAAATCCTCGTGGGCCAAGGCGTCGAGGACGGTGAGGTCGCGGGCCAGTTCTGCCTCGGCCCAGCGCTTGCCGAACTCCTCGAGTTCGGTTTGGTCGTCGTTCATCACTTCCATCCTTTCTAGGAACCTGCTACGACTGTTCCGCCCATCTGCGGCCAGCTTCCAGGTCACCCGCCGCTAAATGTGTCTTCACTGATGGCCCGGGTCGCTCATGACAGTCCCGCGAGTGCCAGAACGATGATCGTCACACCGAGCGGAACGTCGAAGAACATGCACGCCTCGGCGAGCGAGCGAGGTACAACGGCATTGCGACGGTAGTGAATGACGTCCCAGATGGCGTGCGCCACGAGCGCCAGCGACGCGAGGACAGCGCCGACCGCCGGGCCCAAGGCGAGGGCGGCTAGCGCCACTCCGCCGTAGGCGACCAACGCGATTGATTGGGCGGCAAGAGCCGTACGCGACGCCCCCAGCAGCAGACCCAGGACCACAAGGACGATCGAAGCGCCACCGAGCACAAACCAGGGATCGATTCCGATCAGCGCACCCGCAACCACCAAGGCGCCGCCAATCGGGATGGCTGCCCAGGCAACCCAGCGCGTGCTGAGCGCCGCAGCTGCCAGATAACAGCCGACAGCGATGAGCAGCGCAAGGACCACCGTTTCGCGATCAGGGCTGACGACAGCAACGAAGGCAGCGCCGAGCAGCCCAACCGCTGCCGGCCAGCGGCGCCAGAGCGACAAGGTCGCCTGACTCGAAGCTGGCGCGGCTGTCGACCGGGATGTGGACATGACCCCATGATTGGCCGAGCTTGTGTCCAGCGACCAGGTCAATTGGCGCCTATCTGCTAGTCACCTGTGAGGCGCCGCATCCTGGGCCTTCTGAGCCCAGATCAGGCAACCCCGTTTAGTGACACTGAGTGGGCAGCGGCGCCGAGCAGCCTCGGATGCCGCGGTGGCCTCGCTGAGTCCGCGGCCGCGCAGGAACAGTCGCACAGCGGCGATGTCGGGAAGCCGTACGGCAGCCGTGTCCCATCGCAGGACTTCAGTAATGGGAAACTGCTCGGCGACGATGTCCACCGCGGTCTCGGCGTCGAAGCTGAAGGGCTCGCCCCAGCCAGGCACCACCTCGGCGAACTCCGGGTCGTTGTACCGGCTCGAGGTGCAAGCTACAAATACGCCACCGGCCCGCAGTACCCGTGCAGCCTCAGCGAGGACGATGAAGGGTTGGGGCACGTAGTAGAGCATCCAGAGTGCTGCGACGGCGCCAAAGCACCCATCGACGAAGGGCAATCGCGCCGCATCTGCCTGAACCGCGGGTGGTGGCGCGTGACGCACGTAGCCGGCGCGGTCCAGAACGACGGTCGGGACGTCGTGGCGCGCAAGTAGCCGGGCTAGCGTGCCGTCACCGCCGCCAAGATCAAGAACGCGGCCGGCGTTTAGGGCAGCGATCCGGTCAGCGACCTGCTGGTGGACGTCACCGCCAGCGGAGAACTGCTGCGTCGCGGCTTGATTGGCAACGAAACGCTCCGGATCGCTGTCGAAATCCGGGATCAACGGCCTTGGCGGCGGTGCAGTCATGGCAGTGAGACCAGCTGACAGCCGGAATTCGATCTTTGCTCAGCTGGCACGTTCGGGTGCCGGCGCGTAATCCAGCGTTGCGAGCATCGTGCTCGTGATGATCCGGGACGCATCCGCCCGCTCCAGGCGGCCGGCATCGATCTCGTTCGCAGCAGCGTGCAGGACGGCATGAAAGGTGGCCATCAGCCAATCGGCGGAGAGGTCGGAACGAAATGCACCGGACCGCTGACCGGCGATGAGCAAATTGCGAACTCGTTCCTCGAGTCCGCCAGAGTGTGCTTGCCGCACCGTGGTGACGGGCAGAGCCTTGTCGGCAGCGATGATCAGGTTGCCAGATCGCAACGTCACCTGCCAGGTCGCATCGACCAGACGCTCGAACGCCCTGCCTGGATCGCCGGAAAGGTCGACCTCATTCAGGGCAGCATTCGCGGCCTCCAGCACGCGATGGACGACTGCTTCGATAAGTGCTCTACGCGATGAGAAATGTCCGTAGATCGTCACCCGCCCCAGCCCGGCGGCAGCGGCGATATCGCTCATGCTGGCGTCCGGATCATGCGCCAAACAGGACTCGGCGGCGTCCAAAATCAGCGCGATGTTGCGCCGGGCGTCGGCCCCCAATTGGGTCGGTGCTAGAGACTCCGAGGTGGCGCTCATTGCGTTGCTCCATCAAGGTCGATCATTTCTCGAACGCCACTGTACGAGTTGCTTGCCCATCGCTGCGAGCGATCATTCAGCCGAAGGTCACGGCCTGGGCATGATCCGGTTTGATCCGCAGGACGTTGCGATCGGTACGCAATGGATAGGGCTGGCCAGTGTATTTGCGGGCTATCCGGTCGATGATCTCCCAGGCCCGGTCGCCGTCGATGAGTTCTGTGACCTGACCGCGGATCAATACCGACGCGAACG
>DASRJV010000185.1:0-6036 GCA_035649295.1 Propionibacteriaceae bacterium | reverse complement strand
TATATCGTGGATCTCGACAATGGCGAAGCTGAACCGCTCGGGCTGACCGCCGACGTCGTTCTTACACCCGTCTGGTCCTATCGCTGAATGCGCACCCACTCGCTCGCCCAGGTGCCGGAACCTGGGAGGGCTCCAGGAGCGTGGTATTAATCGCCTGCCAGGTTCCGGTCGCGCTGGTCGATTCCCAGTTCTCCGTACGGGTAGTCGGTAGCGTGCAGGTCACTTGCCTGATCCAGCGCCGCGGCTTCCTCGGCACTGAGGTGTAGGTCTGCTGATCGCAGATTGGTCTCCAGCTGCTCCGTAGTGCGCGCACCCAAGATCGTCGATGTCACGCCCGGCCGGTCGTTGACCCAGGCCAGAGCTACCTCTGCCATCGAGACCCCGCGATCTTCTGCCACCTTCTGGACGGCGTCGATCACATTCCAGGTGCGCTCGGTGCCACGCCGGTCGTACGCCTCCATGCCGCGTTCGGGATCGTCTCCCAGCCGGGTGTCGCCCGTCGGCCGCTCGTCACGCCGGTACTTGCCAGACAGCCAGCCGCCGCCCAAAGGACTCCACGGGAGCATGCCCATGCCCGCGTCCAGAACAGCAGGCACGATTTCCCACTCGATCTCGCGGACGATCAGGCTGTACTGCGGCTGCAGCGTTGCCGGCGGCGCGAGGCCGAGAGCGTTGGCGAGGTGGACCACTTTGGTCAGCTGCCAGCCGGTGAAGTTGGACAGGCCGTAGTAGCTGATCTTGCCTGCTTGGATGAAGCCGTTGAGCGTACGCAATGTCTCATCCAACGGCGTCCAAGGGTCAAAAGCGTGCACCTGGTAAAGATCAACCGAGTCGAGCCCGAGGCGCGACAACGATGCATCGAGGGCTCGTGTCAGATGTCGGTTTGAGAGGCCGAGGGAGTTCGGTTCCTGACCCATGGCGAACCGGCCTTTGGTCGCGAGAACCACACGCTCGGTGACATCGGCTGGTCGGCTGGCGAACCAGCGTCCGATGATCTCCTCTGACTGACCGCCGCCGTATACGTCGGCAGTATCGACAAGGGTGCCGCCTGCTTCGACGAAGCGATCCAGCTGGTCATGTGAGCCAGCCTCGTCCGTCTCGACGCCGAAGGTCATGGTTCCTAGGCAGAGTGAGGAAACGGCGCAACCGCTGCGCCCAAGAGTTCGATAGTCCACATCCCGTTTCTATCACCGTGCTCTTCATGATCAGATCCGGGCTCAATTCGGGCCTCAATGGCATCAGATGCAATTTTCTGTATTCCCAGCGACAGTTGCCTTGGATACAATCGAAAGCACGTTCGGCCTCAAATGATCAATGATGCCTCGGCTGGAGGTGACCATGTTCGAAGGGTTTGCCGACGAGATGGTCGACCTCGGGGATGTGCGGCTGCGCGTACGATCCGCTGGTGATGGGCCGCCAATTCTCTTGATTCACGGGCATCCGCGGACCTCGGCTACCTGGCATAGCGTCGCTCCGCAGCTGATCACCGCAGGCTTCACCGTCGTCTGTCCGGACATGCGTGGCTACGGGCGCTCGAGCAAGGCGATCGTCCGCGATTCCCACCGTCAGCAGGCGAAACGCGAGGTTGCCGATGATCTTGCAGATCTGATGTCGCAGTTCGGCCTTGATCAGTTCGCGGTCGTCGGACATGATCGAGGCGGCAATGTTGCCTTTCGTCTGGCGATGGACTATCCGAGCCGCGTGAGCAAGCTCGTGATCATTGAGGCTGTGCCGATCATCGAGGCCCTTGAGCGGTGTGACGCGCGCGTCGCCGAGCGGAGGTTTGACTGGTTCTTCTTCGCCCAGCCCGAGATGCCTGAACGGGTGATCTCTGCTGACCCGGTGGCCTGGTATCGGCCCGATCCCTATCGGATGGGTGCAGAGAACTATGCGGAGCTGATTGAGGCGATCAATGACCCCGAGACCGTACGCGCGATGCTCGAGGACTATCGCGCAGCCCTGAGCGTCGACCGGGACGCTGAACGCGCCGACCGACTCGCCGGGCGCACCATCGGCTGCCCGACGCTCGTGGTTGTAGCCGGCAGTGGCGATATGGAGACGCTCTTCGGCGATTCGCTGGCAATTTGGAAGGGATGGGCCGAAGATGTTCGCGTCATTGCCATCGACTCCGGCCCCTACATAGCGGAGGAGAACCCTGGCGCCCTGACGGAGGCGCTCACCGATTTTCTGGCCGATCCCCTGTGAGAGGGAGGCCCGTCACACCAGTGGCGGGCCTCCTGCCATCTGCAGGCTCAGCCTGTTGGAGCCCTGCCCATGAGAAACTTGCGCCCCTACCGCCATGTCTGGAGCGGCACTTCAGAATCCGCACAAATGTGTCGTCTTTTCACAGGTTGTTCCGGCATCCTTGCTCCTAGTTGTCTGATTCGGGGGGCGGATCGGAGCTGAGTCAAAGGGGAAAACCCATGAAAACGGTGTATCGAGTGCTTGCCTATGCCATCGCAGCGATGGTTGCCGTCCAGTCGGCCGCGATCGGCTATGCGGTCTTCGCGCAGCTGAACTGGATGGAGACAGGCGGGACGCTCGACAAGGCAGCGTTCGATACTGGCGCTCCCGGCACCGGGGCGATGATCTTCCACGCGCTTGATGGTGGCGTCATCCTTCTCTTGTCGCTGGCTTTATTGGTCGTCTCCTTTTTCGCCAAGATTCCGCATGGGGTCAGATGGGCGGTAATCGTCCTGGTCTGCACGATCCTCCAAATCGCGTTTGGCGTGCTCTCGCACCTGCTGGCCGCGATCGGCGCGGTGCATGGTGCAGTGGCGCTGGTGCTCTTCGGAGTCGCCGTGATGGCCGCGATGCGGGCACGCAAGCCGGCAGTTGTTGAGGAGACAGTGCCGGCGGCCGTAGCCTGACGGCGACCGCCCAGGATGGCCAGTCGTTCCACCCGCGTACGGCTCGTGGTTTCGCTGGTAGCCACGGTTGCCATCCTCGCGCCGCTCGCCTGGCTGTGGCAGTCGAGCCTGGTAGGCAGCAGCTACTCGGTGATGGCCATGGGCACGCTCGACTATGGCGGGGGTCCCGTCGGTGGTCATGGCCACGGCTCGACAGATCGGTCGATCACCGACCTGGTGGGGGATGGCGCCCGCAAGGCCGACGTACGTGTGGACTTAGTTGCTGAGCAGCAGAACCTTGCCATCGGCGGGCGGTCGGTTGCCGGCTACACCCTGAACGGCACCTCACCTGGCCCGACGATCACCGCGTACCAAGGCCAACTGATCGAAGTTCATCTCCACAACGCATCGGTCAAGGCCGGCATCACGTTGCACTGGCACGGATATGACGTACCCGCCGCCATGGATGGAGTGGCGGGTGTTACCCAAGACGTGGTGACGATCGGCGGGGACTTGACCTATCGCTTCGTGGCCAATCAGATCGGGACCTATTGGTATCACTCCCATCAGGTCTCCAATCCGCAGGTGATCGGCGGGCTCTTCGGGACACTGTTGGTGCTGCCGAAGTCCGGCAAGAGCGAACCTGTCGACGTGATCGCCGCCGCCCACACCTACGAAGGCACCAAGACGATCAATGGCGTTGCTGGCGATCTGCACGTACCGGCCAATCCCGGGCAGCGGGTACGGATTCGGGTGATCAACACCGACAACGGCCCGATTGAGACCTGGACCGATACGCCGTTCCGGGTGCTCGCGATCGATGGCTACGAGATCAACGCTCCGACCGATGTGACCGAGCACTCGGTGACGGTTACTGCAGGCGGTCGTGCTGATCTTGGCATCACGATGCCGAGCGACGGCAGGGGCGTACGCGTCCAGGTGTCCAAAGGCACCGCCGTCATTCTGGGTGCCCAGGCTCCAGCTGCTCCGCCGCAACCGGCAACTGCTCTCGATCTCTTGGGCTACGGAAGTCCGGCGCCGTTGAGCTTCGACCCAGCGACGGCAGATCGGCGTTTCGAGTATTCGATCGGACGCCGACCCGGTTTCGTGCGCGGCCGGCCGGGGCTCTGGTGGTCGATCAACGGGCACCTCTATCCGCACGTGCCGATGTATGTGGTTCGGGAGGGTGACATCGTGACCATGCATATCGACAACCACAGCGGCGAGGTGCACCCGATGCACTTGCACGGACACCACGCTGTGGTACTCGCCCGCAACGGAGTGGCCGCAACGGGCAGCCCGTGGTGGGTCGACTCGCTGAACGTGCTCGACGGCGAGACCTACGACATCGCGTTCGTGGCCACAAACCCCGGCATCTGGCTCGACCACTGCCACCATCTCAAGCACGCCGCAGATGGCATGGTGGCTCACCTGATGTATGAGGGAGTGACTACGCCGTACAAGATTGGTGGCACGGCCGGCAATCGACCTGAGTGAAGGTGGGGAAGCTGATGAGTGAGACATTCGACGTTGTAGTCACCCGGGTCTTCTCGGTCCCTCCGGAGGAGGCCTGGCGTGCCTGGGGCGAGTCTGATCTTGTGAAGCAGTGGTGGGGGCCGACCGGCTTCAGCTGTCCGGTGGCCGATGTTGATCTTCGCGTCGGCGGGCGGACCTTGGTCGCGATGCGGGCTCCAGCGGAATTCGGTGGCGGAGACATGTACAGCACATGGACCTATACCGAGGTCCAGCCCCATGCTCGCATCGCGTACGTGTTCAACTTTGCAGATCCACAAGGCAACCGGCTGTTGCCCGCTGATCTTGGCATGCCACCCGGAATCCCTGATGATGGTGTGCACCTGGTTACTTTTGATGATCTTGGCAACGGCGAGACCAAGATGACGGTCGTGGAACACGGCTATGCCACCGAGGAGGCGCGGAATCTCTCTCAGGCTGGGCTGGAGCAGTGCATCGACAAGATGGGCGCGATCTGGACCTAGGGTGAGGCAGATGGCCGCGCGCCGTACTCCGCGGCAGCCACGACGAAGCTAGCCAGGGCCGCGGCCAGCGCTTCCCGTTCAGAAGCCCTCATGCGTTGCAGAATCCGGCTGAAAACCTCTTGTCGATGCTCATTGACGCTTGCCAGCAGGCGCTCTCCGGCCGGCGTGAGGGTCAGCTCGACATGGCGCCGGTCCTGCGGCAAATCGCGTCGATCAAGGAGTCCTGCTTGCACCAATCGGTCGCAGATCCGGCTGGCGGAGGATAGATGGACGCCAAGAGCCTCTGCTACGCCGGTTGCGTTCAGGCGACCAGGCTGCGATGCCAGCACGAGCACCCGAAGCTGCGGCAGGGTGACGCCGGCGCCCACTTTTGCAACGGCCTCAGCAGTAATGGCGCCAAAAATCCGCGCCGCGCTCAAGAGGGTCTCCATCTGCTGCGCGATCGGTGCGCGCGGCCGTGCGGTGCTCATGGAGCTACATCCAAACGAATCAGTTGTCTACTTGCAACTATTTCGCTTATACGATCATGACTGATGCGCTTGCGACGATCTCATCAGTCGTCCGCTGCGCAGATAAAGTCAAACTAGCGTTTGACAGACCCCTACCGTCCGCCTAGAATCGAATACATGTTTGATAACGGCAGCGGCAGGGTTGGTCGTTCCCCCGGCGGCCTCTGTGGACGGACCCCGACCTCCGCTTGACCCCCTGACGTTGCCAGTCGAGCATATTCCCCGAGCAGGCGGCCGGTACCGCGGTGCCGGCCGCCGCCTCTCTCGGTCGAGAGATGAGCTTGTGGCGCCCAGAGATGGGTGAGCAGTGCAGTCAGAGACCGCAAACGGCCCGGCACCAAGGTGCCGGGCCGTATGCGTTGCCAGACTTTGACTTGGCTACTTGACGAGATTGAACTCGGCTCCCGCTGCCTTGCCGGTCACCTTGACTTGAGCCTGCCGGCTGCCGTCGGGGAAGAGACCGGTCTTGGACAAGGCCAGCGTCAGCGTGGCGTGAGCAGCCGCGTCACCCAGCTCGAAGAGCGCCTTCGAGTTGACGTTGCTGATGGTGTCGCACGCCTGGTGATAACACTTGTCGTACGCCACACCAGCGGTGCCCCCGTATGGTGGCCTGCTCTGCAGTCTTGATGCCCTCAGCGCCGCTGAAGAGTCCGCCCGCTGGAATGCCGGCCGCGATGAATG
>DASRJV010000184.1:0-2213 GCA_035649295.1 Propionibacteriaceae bacterium | reverse complement strand
GCATCAACGGTGTCGGAGAGCTGGACCAGGAGTCCACCATCGATCCGCCTGCTCTCGGCGCCGCCTCGGGCCGGCGGTTCCACGACAAGAATCCGGAGATTCTTCTTGGCAGCAAGCACATCGACCGCCCCGTCTTCGTATTCGGGCGCGATGATCACCTCAGTGAAGATCTCGGCGACCTGTCGGGCCATCTCTACACTGACGGGCCGGTTGGCTGCGATCACGCCTCCGTACGCCGATATCGGATCGCAGGCATGGGCCTTTCGATGGGCCTCTGCGATGTCTGACCCGACTGCGATGCCGCACGGGTTCGCGTGTTTGATGATCGCGACCGCGGGGGCGGCGAAGTCGGCGGCTGACCGGCGGGCGGCATCGGCATCGACGTAGTTGTTGTAGGACATCTCCTTGCCGTGCAATTGCTGCGCGCCGGCCAGGCCCCGGACCGCTCCGCTGGTGCGGTAGAGGGCAGCCGGCTGGTGTGGGTTCTCTCCATACCGAAGTCCGGTGACCTTCTCCCAAGTACCTCCCATCCAGCGCGGGAAGCCGGTGCCCTCGCTGAGATCGCTGACGACACTGCCCATCCAGCTCGCCACAGCCACGTCGTAGGTAGCTGTATGAACGAAGGCCGCCGCTGCCAGCGCTTGCCGTTCCGACAAGGTGAATCCGCCGGCAGTCACAGCTTGCAGCAGCTGCGGATATTGCTCAGGCGCGGTGATCACCGCCACTGAGGCATGGTTCTTTGCGGAGCTGCGCACCATCGCCGGGCCACCGATGTCGATTTGCTCGATGCAGGCCTCAGGAGTGGCACCAGAAGCCACCGTCGCAGTGAACGGATACAAGTTGCTGATCAACAAATCGAACGGCTCGATACCCAGCTCGGCAATCTGTGTGCGATGCGACTCCAGCCGCAGATCGGCAAGCAGGCCGGCGTGGACCATCGGGTGCAGCGTCTTGACCCGACCGTCGAGGCACTCGGGGAATCCGGTGACCTTCTCGATGGGGGTGACCGGCAGGCCCGCCTCGGAGATCATCTCCGCCGTCGAGCCGGTAGAGATGATCTCCGCGCCGGCGTCGGCCAATCCTCGCGCCACTACGAGCAGGTCGGTCTTGTCATAGACCGAGACCAGGGCGCGCTTGATCGGTCGTCGGCTGCCGTCATCCTCATTGGGTGAAGCGGTCATGTCCAGAGCACCTTCCTGTCAGCGACTCGCCAGCTCCGGGTGGCAAGTTGATGGGTAATCGTGATGAGCATCTCGCGTTCGGCGGCTTTGATTCTTTCGTGCAAGCTCTCCACCGTGTCATCGTCAGCCACCGGCACAGCGCGCTGGTCGAGGATGACGCCGCTGTCGATCCCCGCGTCCACCAGGAACACGGTGGCACCGGTGATCTTGACGCCGTACGCCAATGCGTCGCGTGGACCATGAACGCCGGGAAAAGACGGCAGCAACGTCGGGTGTGTGTTGATCATGCGGCCTTCGAAGCGCGCCAGGAACTCGGGCCCGACGAGCTTCATGAAGCCGGCGCTGATCACCAGATCCGGCTCATAGGATGCGACATCTGCCGTGAGGGCTCGATCCCATTCGGCTCTCAGCGGGTGGTCCTGCAGCGGCTCAATGAAGGTAGGAATGTTGGCGCGCGCCGCCCGCTCGAGTCCCTCGATGCCAGCACGATCAGAGCCGACGGCCACGATCTTGGCACCGTACGCCGGGTCAGCGCAGGCATCGATAAGCGCCTGCAGCAAGGTGCCGCTCCCGGAGATCAATACGACCAGCCGGGCCGCCCGGCCCAGGCGGGTTGCAGCGAGGGCTCGGGCACGACGCACAGCCTAGCGACCGGAATCGCCGTCTACGGTGATGCAGATTAACCACGGCTTCGGAGGACAGCGTCAGATCATTTTCCCCTGGCACGACCGGCCAAGCCCAACGCCAGCCCGGTAATCAGGCCTGACAGGCCCATCGTCGTGCCGGCCATCACGAGTAAGGGGAACAGGCGCGGGCCGATATCCGCGAGCCGAAGCGTTCCGAGGTCACCGCTTGCCGCCCAAGCCAACCCAGCGAATACCGCACCAGCCAGTGCGCCAGCGGCTCCGCCTGCCAAACCGGCTTCGTCAACCCGGGCAGCTCGTCTGGGAGCGAGCACAACCCAACATGCGATTGCTCCGGCAACCGCACCAGCAGCGAGCCACCAGAGCTGAGCCAGATCGCCTGGGCCCG
>DASRJV010000183.1:0-8302 GCA_035649295.1 Propionibacteriaceae bacterium | reverse complement strand
CGCCTACTTCGTCGTCGCTCGCCGACGAGAAGCGTGTCGGCTCCCTCCTCCTCAGCGCGGCGGCGCGCGATCCGTGTTGAATTGCTCGCTCTCGGCTTCATTGCTCGCTTCGCTCGCGGAGGATTTGCGCTTGGAAGCCGCTGCCTTCCTCGCTCACTCGCGGACGAAGAGCGTGTCTGCTCCCTCGCTCGTCCAGGACAGCGGCGCGCAATCCTGGTCGCTGCGGATCGCGCGCTGGAGCCCGCCTCCTTCGTCGTCACTCGGAGACGAAAGGCATGTCTCCTCCCTCCTCCTCAGCGCGGCGGCGCGCGATCCGTGTTGAATTGCTCGCTCCGCTCGCGGCGGATCGCGCTGGGGAGCCGCCTACTTCGTCGTCGCTCGCCGACGAGAAGCGTGTCGGCTCCCTCCTCCTCAGCGCGGCGGCGCGCGATCCGTGGAACCCTTATGCCGTGCCGCGCTTCGAACCATTTGCCGCGATCCGCTACGCCACCGACGATCTAGCCTCCGTGATCGCCCCGCCGTACGACGTGCTGTCCGACGCCGATGTCGATGCCCTCGAGGCGAAGTCGACGCACAACGTGGTCCGTATCGACGTACCGCGGGGTGGCGCGGACCGCTACCGCGTTGCGGCAAAAACAATGCGGTCCTGGCTCGATGAGGGATTGCTCGTCTCCGACTCGCGACCCTCGTTCACCATCTACCGCATGCGTTTCACCGACTCGGCTGGCACGCCGCGGGACATTTCAGGTGTACTGGGCGGGCTGCAGGTCGTTGATCTTGAGGCTGGTGGGGTTCTCCCGCACGAGCGGACCACTGCTGCGGCCTCCACCGATCGTCTCGACTTGACCCGGGCCACAGCGGCCAACCTGTCCCCGGTTTGGGGGCTTTCGCTGGCATCTGGCTTGACCGAATTGCTCGCCGAGCCGGGTGAGCCCTTGGGGGCTGTGACGGATGCGGGCGTTGAGCATGTCGTCGAACGCGTCACCGATCCGAAGCGGATGGCCGCCATTCAAGACCTGCTGGATGCAGACGATGTGTTGATCGCCGACGGCCATCACCGCTATGGAGTCTCCCGCACTTACCGCGACGAAGTTCGCGAGGCGACCGGTCGCACTGATACACCGGCGGAGCTGACGCTTGCCTTCATCAACGAGCTGATTGAGGACCAGCTCAGTGTGGAGGCGATTCACCGGCTCTACACCGATATCGACCCCACCGATCTGGCAACTGCGTTGGCCCGGTCATTCGAGCTCATACCGACCCAGCGACCGAGTCCTGAGACCCTTGCCGCAATGGCGACCGAGGGGTTCCTGGCGCTGTTCACCCGTGCTGGATCCTGGCGGTTGGAGGCCAAACCCGGACGCTTCGACGGTGTACGTGCGCTCGATGGGGGCTGGTTAGAGACGGCACTCGCCGACGTCGCGCTGACGGTCAGCTACCAACACGGCCTCGAGGAAGCGTTAGGCGAAGTGGAGGGCGGGCGTGCCACGGCAGCGGTATTGATTCGGCCCGTCAGTGTCGCCGAGATTGAGCGGACAGCGCGAGAAGGCCTGTTGATGCCGCCCAAGTCAACGTTCTTCACTCCGAAGCTCAAGACGGGGTTTGTGATTCGCTCGCTGAGTGAATGAGCGCGTCGCCTCAGTCTTCTGCGAAGGCTTCACGCAGCTTCGTTTCCTGCTCTGCCGACAGATTGCTGGCGATGAGATGAGCATTCATGTCTTTGAGAGCGCTCTCGACCTCGTCAACGACGGTGTCGTCGGTCAGCAGGAACAAGGCTGACGTCCCAGGTGTGACTTTCTGCTTCACCTCATCGATGAATTTGTCGCTGATTCCCATGTCGATGATCGACGTGCTCCAGGCACCCAGCGCGGCGCCGACGGCGGCGCCGAGCAGTGGCACGAGGAAGATCAACCCGAGGAACATGCCCCAGAAGGCGCCGCTGAGTGCACCTTCGCCGGTGGTGTTGTGCAGCTGACGTGTCTTGGGCTTCTTCTTGCCGGCTTCCCAGCTGACTACCGCCGCGTCGTCGATGGTGATCACAGTCTGGGACTGCAAGGCCTCCAGCCGTTTGATGGCTTCCTCGGCGTCATCGGCGCCGGGAAAAGCCCACGCGGTCAGTGTTGTCATGAAGGCCCCCTAAGAGTCCAGGTTCGCGCGAGCGGCAGCAAGATCGGCCCGTCGTGGCCATCCTGACGACCTACGCTCCGGCCTGTCAATGTCGCAGCTCACTGTTGATCTTGTCGTGAAGATCAATCAGCTGAGCTCGGCACGGTTGCCACGACTTCCCCCTACCTTGATCGTATTGCGGAGATCACGGTGTCATTGCAGCGACGATGTCAGCCGCATCAGATTGTCGAAAATCTGCGCTCGCCGTGGCCGGCGTAGCCACTCTTCCAGCACCACCTGACGGCTGTTCGATCGGTAGTTGTCTTCAACGGCTCGCATGGCAACGGTGAACGTGGTCCCGTGAACGAGGACGGATAGCTCCATGTGCAGGCTGAGGGATCGAATATCCAGGTTCGACGAGCCGATCACGGCGACGTCGTCGTCAATGCTGAGGTGCTTGGCGTGCAAGATCGTCGGTGCCCGATAAAGATAGATCTTCACTCCGGCCCGCAACAGCTGTTCGTAGTACGAGCGTTGGGCGTGGAAGACCATGAATTGGTCGCCGATCTCGGAGACGAAGAGCTCAACATCAAGTCCTCGAGAGCCGGCGGTGACGAGAGCCATTTGGATGGTGTCGTCTGGCACGTAGTACGGGCTCGTGATGCTGATCCGTTTTCGGGCATTGTGGATCATCGCAGCGAAGAGTTTGAGGTTGTTGTCGTTGTCAAAACTCGGGCCGCTCGGCAGGATTTGGGCATCCACCAGGTCAGAGTCATGGCCCGGACGCACTGGCGAGGTGTCGAGCGGGAGTAGTTCGTCGGTCTCGCTGTACCAGTCGGTGACGAAGACCGCGTCCAGTTCACGTACCACCGGCCCGGTGAGCCGGACCATCAGCTCGTGCCAATGCAGACCTTGCTTGATGCCCTTCTTCTTGTGGTAGTGATCGACAATCATGTTCTGCGAGCCGGTGAACCCGACAGCGGTGTCAACCACGAGCAGCTTTCGGTGATTGCGAAGGTCTGGTCGGCGCCAGCGTCCGCGCAGCGGTTGCAGCGGCAGCATGGGCCGGTACTCCGCGCCCATATCGGCCAACCGGCGGATCGTTGCCCTCCGATTCGGGTACATGAACTGGGCGACGTGGTCGGACAGTACGCGCACCTGGACTCCCCGTCGACAAGCGCGCTCCAGAGCATCGAACACCGGCCCCGTGGCCTCGTCCTGGACCAAGATGAAGAACTCGACGTGAACGAATTTCTCGGCCTGCTCGATCGCGTCGGCCATCGCCTGGAATGAACCGGCATAGCTGGTGATCAGCTCCGCCGAGTTGCCACCGACCATGGGCAAGGATCCGAGATTTCGGTTCATCGTCACTATCGACCCCAGCCAGCTTGGCCATTCGTCGCGATGACTGACTCGATCAAGGCCGTCAGTACGCGCCAGGATCGCTTCACACACCTGACGCTGCTTGTCGCGGCGCTTACGGGGCAGCCTGCCGAAACCGGTCAGCAGGAAGAATGTGATGCCCAGCACCGGAACGAAGATGATCGCAAGGATCCAGGCGATCGCGGCGGACGGCTTGCGGTTGGCGGAGATCAAGACCGCCGCCAACAGCACGATCAAGACGTGGGCAGCCAGCAGCAGCCAGCTCACGCTTCGGAGATTCCCGCCGCGCGATCACGCTCGCGTTCGGCCTCTTCACGTTCGGTTCGGGTGAGTCGGCTCTCTAGGTGGCCGTGTTCGACCAGAGTTGCGACGGTGTCCATGATCAGGCGCGCACCTAGCTGCGAGGTCGTACCAGCCACGCTCACAGATTCGGTTTCGTCCTCCATGACTGACCTTCCTGAACGCTGCACCGGACCGAAAATCGCGGCTCGTCCTCAGTATCTCGGCGGAGCATCCGCGGCGTCCAGAGTCGCAAGTCCATAGCAACCTCCCGGGAAATCACGGTGATCTAGGATTGGCCGGACCCCAACGACAGAGGAGATCGAGAGGTGGCACTCACTGCCGAAGACGTGGCGAACCTGGCGCGATTGGCGCGGATCGAGCTCAGCGATGTCGAGCTGGAGGTATTGGCCCCTCAGCTGGACGTGATCTTGGAATCGGTCGCACGGGTATCCGAGGTCGCTGCGCAAGACATCCCGCCCACCTCGCACGCGCTCCCGCTGACAAACGTCTTCCGTGAGGACGAGCTACGACCATGTCTACCGCGAGACCAGGTGCTGGCCGGCGCGCCGGCCGCGGAGCAGATGCGATTCCGGGTGCCGAGGATCTTGGGGGAGGAGGCGTGAGCCTGCAATACCCTGCGGCCGCCGAGATCATCAGGCAACCAGCTGCTGATCTTGGAGCCAAGATCAAATCGGGTGAGCTGAGTTCGGTTGAGGTGACTCGGGCACACCTTGATCGAATCGCAGAGATCGACGGTGAGTTGCACGCTTTCCTCTACGTAGATGGAGAGCGAGCGCTCACATCTGCCGCGCGAGTCGATGCCAAGATCGCAGCGGGGGAGTTGGTCGGGCCACTTGCCGGAGTGCCCCTCGCACTCAAAGACATCCTCACCTACACCGGGGCGCCGACCACCTGCGGATCCAAGATCTTGGAGGGTTGGCTGCCGCCGTACGACGCGACGGTGACCCGGCGGCTTCTCGATCATGACATCGTGATCTTGGGGAAGACGAATCTCGACGAATTCGCGATGGGCTCCTCGACCGAGAACTCCGCGTTCGGACCGACGCGCAATCCGTGGGACCTCGACCGGATTCCAGGCGGCTCCGGCGGCGGGTCGGCCGCGGCAGTGGCCGCCTTCGAGGCCCCTTTGGCGATCGGTACCGATACGGGCGGGTCCATCCGGCAGCCTGCGGCGGTCACCGGCACTGTCGGCGTCAAGCCGACCTATGGAGGCAGTTCGCGCTATGGCCTGGTGGCGCTTGCCTCGAGCCTGGATCAGCCTGGCCCCTGCGCTCGTACCGTGCTCGACGCTGCCCTGCTCCATCAGGTGATCGCCGGCCACGACCCGTGTGATTCCACCTCGATCGACCAACCTGTGCCTGACGTGGTGGCTGCGGCGCGCTCGGCGGACATCGCCGGAATGAAGGTCGGGGTGGTCCGCGAATTCCGCGGCGAAGGTTACGCGCCCGGAGTTGAGCAGCGCTTCAGAGAGGCTGTGGAACTGCTGGCATCGCTCGGCGCAGAGATCATCGAGGTCTCCTGCCCGCACTTCGTCTACGCCCTCCCGGCGTACTACTTGATCTTGCCGGCGGAGTGCTCGTCCAATCTGGCAAAGTTCGATGCAATGCGATTCGGGCTGCGGGTGGGCGATGACGGCGTCGCGAGTGCCGAGCAGGTGATGGCGGCGACCCGGGAGGCCGGCTTCGGCGCTGAGGTCAAGCGGCGGATCATTATTGGCACCTATGCGTTGTCCAGCGGTTACTACGAGGCCTATTACGGCCAGGCGCAGAAGGTACGCACCTTGATCTCACGGGATTTCGACAACGCGTATTCACAAGTGGACGTGCTCGTCTCGCCGTCAACACCGATCACGGCGTTCAAGATCGGTGAGAAGGTGGACGACCCGCTGGCCATGTACATGAACGACTTGTGCACGATTCCGTCCAATCTCGCGGGCAACGCCAGCGCCTCCTTCCCGGTCGGTCTGGCGCCCGAGGACGGGTTGCCCGTGGGCCTGCAGGTAATGGCGCCACCGCTCGCCGACGACCGGCTGTATCGCGTCGGTGCAGCCTTGGAGGCGAGCCTGGAGTCGACCTGGGGCGGGCCGCTACTAGATCGCCTTCCGGAGGCGGGAGTCGCGCGATGACGGTATTGCCATACGAGGAAGCGATCGCCGCGTACGACCCAGTGTTGGGGCTGGAGGTACACGTCGAACTCAACACGATCTCGAAAATGTTCTGCGGTTGTTCGACGGCGTTCGGCGCTGAGCCGAACACGCAGGTCTGCCCGGTCTGCCTCGGTCTACCAGGTTCGCTGCCGGTCGTGAACGCCACGGCTGTCGAATCGGCGATCCGGATCGGGCTGGCGTTGAACTGCACGATTGCCGAATGGTGCCGCTTTTCCCGGAAGAACTACTTCTATCCGGACATGCCGAAGAACTACCAGATCTCCCAGTACGACGAGCCGATCGCCTACGACGGGTGGACTGAGGTAGCCCTCGACGGCGACATCTACCGGATCGGGATCGAACGTGCCCACATGGAGGAAGACACCGGGAAGTCGCTGCACGTAGGCGGTGCCACGGGCCGCATCCACGGCGCCGACTATTCGCTGCTGGACTACAACAGGTCCGGGGTACCGCTGATCGAGATTGTGACGAAGCCGGTCGAGGGTACCGGCGCCAAGGCGCCAGAGGTGGCGCGGGCGTACGTCACGATGCTGCGCGACCTGCTGCGTGCACTCGGCGTTTCCGATGTTCGGATGGAGCAGGGTTCGCTGCGCTGCGATGCCAACGTTTCGCTGCGACCGGTCGGTACGACCCCTTTGGGCATCCGCACGGAGACCAAGAACGTGAACTCACTGCGCAGCGTCGAGCGGGCGCTGCGGTACGAGATCACTCGGCAGGCTGCGGTTCTGACAGCCGGCGGCCGGGTCACCCAGGAGACACGGCATTGGCACGAGGACTCCGGTATTACGACAGCGGGACGGAACAAAGAGACGGCGGAGGATTACCGGTATTTTCCCGAGCCAGATTTGGTGCCGGTGGCACCCAGTCGCGCATGGGTCGAAGAGTTGCGCGCCAGTCTGCCCGAGCCCCCGGCCGCCAAGCTTCAGCGGGTGAGCACGGAGTGGGGGTTCTCCGAACTCGAGATGCGCGATGTCGTCAGCGCCGGCGCAGTCAATGCGATCGAGGCAACGGTTGCGGCCGGTGCCACCCCGCAGTCGGCCCGCAAATGGTGGCTCACCGAGGTGGCGCGACGTGCCAACGAGGCTGGAGTTGATCTTGAAGATGTCGGGATCAGCCCGCAGCAGGTGGCCGAAATCCAGGCACTGGTCGAGAAGGGAACCATCAACGACAAGCTGGCGCGGCAGGTTTTCGAAGGCGTGATCGCCGGTGAAGGCTCCCCGGTCGAAGTGGTGGCGGCCCGGAAGTTGGCGATCGTGGTAGACGAGGCTGCGCTGGCGGCGGCCGTCAACGAGGCGATCAACGCAAACCCTGACATCGTCGACAAGATCAAGAGTGGCAAGGTTCAAGCGGCCGGTGCGCTCATCGGATCGGTGATGAAGCAGATGCGCGGGCAGGCTGATGCCTCCCGGGTTCGCGAGCTGATCTTGGAGAAGATCGGCTAGACGCCGATCCAAATTTCCGACCATTGCGGGGTTCTTGCGCTCGATACCGGCGTTCAGTGGTCAAATTTCCGGCCAATGCGGACTTTTCGCCTTAAGGGTTGACTGCCAAGAAGAGGAATGCCGCCAGCAGCACCAGGTGAACTGCGCCCTGAAGCCGGGTCGCTCGTCCGGGAACCACGGTGAGAATCGCGACGACGACCGTTACCGCTAGCAACACCATCTGGGTGGCGTCCAGTCCCAGCACTAGCGGGCCCTCCAGCCAGATTGAGGCGATGGCGATCCCTGGAATGGTCAGTCCGATACTGGCCATGGCTGAGCCAAAGGCGAGGTTGAGGCTGGTCTGGATGCGATCACGGCTAGCCGCCCGCGACGCGGCCAGGGTCTCGGGTAGCAACACCAGCAGCGCAATCACCACCCCGACGAAGGAGGGCGGAAACCCGACTGCGGCTACGCCAGCTTCGATTGCGGGCGTTTCGACCTTCGCCAGGCCGACGACGGCGACGAGCGCGATCAGCAGTAGGCCGAGGCTGGCCAGGGCCCTTCTTCCGCTGGGTGGATCTGCATGTTCCTCGGCCTCGACGACCTCCCCGGCTGAGGTCATCGGGAGGAAGAAATCGCGATGGCGACCGGCCTGTGTGATGACGAATACCCCATACAGAGCCAAGGAGGCGATCGCGGCAAAGGTGAGCTGGGCCGGGCTGAACTCTGGACCCGGGCGACTGGTCGTGAAAGTCGGTAGCACCAAGCTCAATGTGGCCAAGGTGGTTACCGTTGCCAACGCAGCTCCAGTGCCCTCAGCGTTGAACATCGTGAGGTTGAAACGCACTGCGCCGATGAGCAAGGAAATGCCGACGATGCCGTTGCAGGTGATCATCACCGCAGCGAACACCGTGTCACGGGC
>DASRJV010000182.1:0-6214 GCA_035649295.1 Propionibacteriaceae bacterium | reverse complement strand
CCTCGCCTTCGGCGACGGCAAACCCGAAGCGATCGGGTTCTACCTGGACAACCAGCGGATACATGTCGGCGACCGGTCCACCCTCACCGAGCAGGTGTTCACCGCTTGGCAGCACGATCGCTCCCAAGGGCTGGATTCGATCATGCTCGCGCCCACCCGCGAACTCGTCGCCGAACTGAACCGCAGTGCCCGCTGCCATCGACTCGCCGACACGCCGCCCGACACCGAGGTAAGGCTGGCGGATGGGAACCGGGCCAGCGTCGGTGAGCTGCTCATTACCCGCAGCAACGACCGCCAGCTCCGGCTCACAACGACCGATTGGGTCAAGAACGGTGACCGCTGGATCGTGCGAGCCATTACGGGCAGTGGTGATCTTGACGTGCAACATCCGCGCAACCGGCACCGGGTGCGACTGCCAGCCGCCTATGTACAGTCCTCCGCCGAGCTCGGGTACGCCACCACGGTGCACGGAGCCCAGGGACTCTCAGTGGATACCATGCACGGCCTCGCCACCGGTGAAGAATCCAGGCAGCAGCTCTACACCATGCTGACCCGAGGCAAGATCACAAACCACCTTTATCTGCAGACTGTTGGGGACGGCGACCCGCACAGCCTCATCTGGCCGGAAACCGTTCGACAGTCCACGCCGACCGACATTCTCGAACACATCCTGGCTCGCGACGACGCGGCACGGTCGGCGACCACACTGCACCATGATCAGCACGACCCAGCCGCGCAGCTCGGCGACGCCACTCGGCGCTACGTGGACGCACTCCATGCCGCTGCCGAAGATCTCGCCGCAGCACAAGACGTCGCGGCCCTGGAAAACGCGGCCGAGGATGCCTTACCTGGCCTGACCGATGAGCCAGCCTGACCCAGCCTGCGGGGCCGCCTGCTGCTGCTCGCCGCCTCCGGCAGCAACCCGATTCCGCAGCTGCGGACATTTGCCGACACCCTCGAATTAGAGAGTGCCGATGATCAAGCCGCGGTCCGTGAACTTGCCGAAGAAGACAGGCCAGTGCTCCGGCCCGTCCGGCGAGTCTTGTGCCGTTGGTGCTTGGATACCCGGTTACACCAGATGTTGAGGTCCCGAACGCGTCACCCGTCGCTACTGCGACTAGGTGAGATGGGTTTCTAGGGGTCCGTCTTGGCCTTGAAGTGCGCGCAGGTGGGCGTAGTCGCCGGCGAGCCGTGGCAGGCCGAGCTGCGCGCGGCGCACCCGCATGACCTTGTCCCAGCCGTCGCTGACCTCGATCTCGAGGAGGAAGTTGAGGTCGGGTCCGTCGGCGTCTTCGACTACCTCGAGTCGGGTACGCCATTGCCCTGCGGCGACAGCGGCCAGCATGTCCTGCCACAGGTGCGGCGGCTGGGTGAGGATGCCGCGGAGCAGCGCGCCCTCAAGGGCCAGGCCAGCCACTTCCTCACCGCTCATATCCGGGACACCGTCGGGTCCGATAAAAGAGGTGGTCATGCTGTCTCCCTTTCGCGTTTTCGGGTCTGCCATCAGCCAGCCCCGCTCCCACGGGTGCCCACAGCGGCGCCCTTTGCGGTGCGCAGCTCAATCGTTGGTCGAAGCGGGCACGGAAGAGCGCGAACCGAGCAGCGTTTCATTCTCTGCGCTTTTCGCTCCCTACGTGCGCTTTTCGTCCTCGCCGTCGACTGAAGGCGCCAGACCCAGCCGGCACCGAATCCCGACATTGCCGGCGCGAGGCAGCGGTCGGCCGGACAAGAACCTCGCTGAGCCAGCTCATGGGTTGGCCGCCAGGATCCACTAGACGATCCCGCAGATTAGGAGCTGCCGCCTGGTGCCCCAGCTTTGCCGCGCGCGAGCGCGTACTCGAGGACGCTGTGATAGTGCCAGCTTTCGACGAACTTGCCCCCGTCGATCCGGTACAGGCTGATGCCGGACACAGTTTCCTCTTCGCCCGTCGGTTCGACGTCACGGACATGCTTCGTCATTTGATGCTTTCCTTCATGCGTGGCGATCGCCCGCCAGTGAAGGAAGACAAGGTCGTCCTCGGCGGCGATATGCACGATCTCGGTCCGCAGGTCAGGTATCGCTTGACCCCAATCAGCCATGAGCTCTTTTACCCCCTGCACCCCAGGTTGCTCCGGATGCATGGACGTATGATCATGGTAGTGATCAGCGAAGTACTGATGCACAACATCGAGGTTGCCCCGCATAGCTTCCTGGCGTCCGCTCTCCAAATACCGCCGGATAAGCGCCTTGTTTTCTTCCACGGACATTGGCAGCCTCCCTATTTTATGGACCAAAATGACGCTACTCGCCTGACATTTGGCTGTAAACGAAGCGAGTAGGCACAGGCGCGCACTCTTGGGTGCGGTCATGATGATGTGTTCCAAGAAGATGCAGCGGCTGTGGCTGTCCAGCAGCTGTTGCACATGTCTCGCTGCCACTCAGGTGCAGTCTCGAGCGGGTGATCACAAACAGAGGCGAAGACCTCGCCAGTCACCTTGTCGATTTGCTCTTCCGAACTGCTACCCCTTCTAGGCCAAGCCTTTCCTTTCCTGTCCCTTTCGGTTTTCGAATCGCTAAGCGAATGGGTTTCTGTGGATGGTTTGAACTGTTCGCGTAGTGCCTTCGGCGGGCGGCCACCTTTGGCGCCGTTCTCCCTGTTGGCTGCCTGCTGGCGCAAGCACGGCTTCCTTCGTGCGCTGGTACCTGGCCTGGTGCACGATCACGTACGCGTCGGCGGTCTCGGTCCAGTAGCCGTGCGCGACTAGCTCGCTGGCAGCTTCGGGATGCTTCGCGAAACGCCGCAGCTCGTCCTTGGGAATCACACAGTCGAGAAGTTTCCGGTTGGACCAGACGATCGCTTCGGTGTGTAGCCGAAACGCGTCGCTAGAGAGCGTCCAGCAGTCGTCGGAATAGTCGTCGGAGAGGCTCGAGAACGGCATCATGCACCGCCGCTGCGGTATGCCTTGGAGTCGATGAGCGCTTTGCACTGCAGTGCAAAGTCCCAAGTCGAATCGAGTAATGGCAAGGTATGTACTCGGCCGATGAGGTCGGCTTCGACTTCGGCTTCGGGTATTTCGAAGGGCGGCAAGTCGAAGGCGCTCGTGTCCAGCTGGAGTGCATCGTTGATTGCGTCGATCTTGTCGCGCATTTCGGCGAGCTTCTCTTCCGCCTCAGCGCGCAGCCGGTCGATGTGCCGTTGATCAATGGACTCATCGATGCAAGCTTGAGCGTCGTCGAGCCATTCACCCTTGGCATTGAACACACGCCAGTCGAGGGTGTTGTCGTAGAACGGGTCCAGCGCATTGCGCGCGATCTCCTGGGGGGAGGTCCGGTCAGAGTGATGCGAGTGCATCGATCTCGGTTTGCTCGACGCGCATCGCCTGTAGCCACCTGTCGGCGCGTCTCTCCGTCTCCTTCAGCGGCGTGGATGGCAACCGGTACTCACGAACCTGATCGGGTGTCAACCTGATGCATTTTGAAGTGCAAGTCTGGAAACTCGAGGGCCTTGAATGCCTGGAGTTTGCGGCCGACTTCCACCGGCATGTTCCAGCCGGACGGGTCACAGTCGGAGAAATAGAAGACAACCATGGGCCGGCCGTCGTCGGCACCGATCTTCGCCATCTGATAGATCAGGGTGTCGGACAGGCAGCCAGTCGGCAGGTAGAGATCTGCCTTGTAGCTTTCAGCGATCGGCGACAGCACCGGCTCAAGTGATGACTTCTCGCCAGCCATCACGATCTTGTACGGCTGGACGCCATTGAAGTCGTCAACATAGATCTGCGGCTCGATGTCGGCCGCGGCTGGCAATTGGACGTCGAGTCCCACCGCGAGGTAGCTCTTCGGTTCCGGCTGCTTGAAGATCTGGGCACTGCACCCCAGCCGTCTTGACGGTGTTCACATGGTTCGCGCGGTCGCCTCACCGGCCGCTAGGAATGGGTCGGGCTGCCGTAGCCGGAACTTGACGGGTAGCGCCCGGACGTGCCGGATGCGGTCGATGCGGAAGGAGCGGATGTCGTCTCGGAGTAGGTCCCAGGCCAGGGCGTACCAGACGGGCAGGTTGTAGTAGAGGAACTGGAGCTCGATCTCGCGCTCGGTGACCGCGCCGTGCCGGTCCTCGTACTGCACGAGCGCGGTGCGCCGCTGCGCGAACGCCTCGAGCAGCGGCTTTGTGACCGTCGGTCGGGGTGGGGTGTAGCCGGCGAGCACCTGCGTGGATGCGGTCTGCCCGACCAGGATCCGCCGGCGCAGCGCGAGGATCCGCCGCGCCTGAGCTGGGGCGAAGGCTGCACCAACCTTGCGGGTGATGGAGTGCAGATCGTCCAGCAGCAGCGGCGAGCCCACTTTCTGGGCGATGGTGAGGCTGAGTAGCAGGCCGAGCGCCTCGGACTCGTTGAGGTGAACTCGGCCGAGCGACCAGCCGGGCTCGAGGTGCAGTCCACCGCCGGTCCCCCGATCTCCCTCGACCGGGACCCCCATTTCCCGCAGCAGCGCGAGGTCACGATGCAGGGTGCGCGTGCTGACCCCGAGCTCGTCGGCGAGGTCGGCGACCGTCGTGTAGTCGCGGTCGGCCAGGAGTGCCTTGAGCGCATCGAGGCGCAGGACCCGGCTCGCCCATGGCTGATCGCTGCTCATCCGATAAATATGACAGTCAATGGCATGTTGGTCCCTACCATCGGTGTTGCCACGAAAGGAGAAAGACCGACATGCATATTGCACTGGCACCGTTCGAGCTCAAGCCGGGCGTCTCCGAGGACGTCCTGCTCACCGCCTCCGACCGGTTCCAACAGGAGTTCGCCTGCAATCAGGATGGGATCATCAGGCGGGTCCTGGTGAAGGACGGCGATGGTGGCGGCTACGCCGACTTCGTGTTCTTCCGCGACCTGGAGTCGATCGATCGGGTCATCGAGGCGGAGCAAAACAGCGACGTCTGCGCCGCCTTCTTTTCGATCATGGACGGCGACGGCTCGCATCGCGTCTACGAGGTCCTGAAGAGCTACGAGTGATGGCGGCACAGCGGATTCCCCAAGGACCAGCTCTTCACGCGCGTGACGTCGCGCGTGGGGTCCGCGAATATGGTGTGCGGGCGAGCTACGCCGATGCGCACCATCATGGGCTCGGCAGCCGGAGCTCTCCGGCGCCCACCGAGACGACCAGATTATTGATCGTTAACGACGCCGTTGGTTCTAACAATTACTGGCGTTCCAGCAAGGACTTGAGGGCGGCTAGATCCTTACGATTTGCACGCCGCATGGCTGGCGCCATCACTGGCGCGGTGACGCCTGCGAAGCCGGATGGGGTTCCCCGGTTGCGGAGGGTCATATGGGTCCGCTGATCAGAAAGGTCGCTCCAGGCGTAGGTCGTCTCCATCCGGAACGGCCCTTCGGTCGTAGCCATCATCAGCCGCTCATTCGGGATGAAATCGATCACCTCGTAGGTATAGGAGAGTGTGCGGCCCAGGAAGCGCGCGACAAATGCCAGGCGGGTACCGATCTTCAGTGGCTTCTCGGTCTGCCAGGTGACACACTCGATGTTTGCGTACCAGTCCGCAGCATGATCAGGGTCGGTGGCATAGGCAGCGACCACCTGACGTGGTCGGGCGATATCGATGGCGGTCGTGATGTCGACCGGTTTCATGAGTTCACAAAGACTGGTGCGGCTACGCCGGTCTCGAGGTAACGCTTGAGCTGAACCATCACCTGGCCCCACACGTACGCAACCCGGCCCTGCTCCGTCTCGTCGGCAAAGCTGCCGTGCCGGAAGGCGACTATCGGCGTGCCGTCACCGCCGGAAATCTCCCACCGAATGTCGGTGCCCACCCATTGCGGAGGGAAGGTGACGGTACGCCAGATGATCACTTCGTCGTCGGACTGGGCAAGAAGCAAGTCGAACGGTAGCGGTGCTTCCGGGAATCCCAATGTGAGCGTCTCGCCAACCTCCGCGGGAACATCCGCTTTGTCGGTCCAGAAGCTGGCGATCCCTTCGGTGGTCGTCAGCGCCCGACGAACCGTATCCGGCGTGGCGTTGACGTCGAAGGTGATGAGTACGTCTCCCATGGTTGGCCTTTCATTTTAACGAGAGCTAAAGCGTATTTCATTTCAGTCTACAGTAAAGTGATCGTGTGGATGCTCTTCAGCTGGTGGCAGAACCCCATCGGCGAGGCATCCTGCGGCTGATCTGGCGCGACGAGCTCCCGGTCGGTGAGCTCGCCAGTCGTCTCGACCTAAGTTATTCGGG
>DASRJV010000181.1:0-6600 GCA_035649295.1 Propionibacteriaceae bacterium | reverse complement strand
ACTTTGTCCCAGGGAGCAGGATTGTCAACTCTTTCTTCGTCCAACCACCCGCCTGGATCAGAGAAGACAACCACATCACCACGCTTGAAGTCGGTGAGCTTCTGTACCACCACGCGATCACCAACCAAGAGCGTGTTCTCCATCGACTGCGAGGGAATGATGAACATCTGCCCGACGAATGCGCGAAGCAGGGACGACACCACCACTGCCCCAACCACCACGATAAGCAGTTCCCGCGTAAACGCCCAAGCACGCCGGCCAGCCGACTGCGGCGCCGAGGTCTGCCTACGGCTGGCTCTATCACGCGCCACGCTGGGAGGCGCGGCAGGACTCTTGTGTGTTGTCAACAGCTGGCCTCAGGTCCGGCGGTGATCCTTGCTAGGTCTGGCGCCGGCCGCTCGCCGGCCGGAACGGTGTCAAAAGTATCCGGAACGGGCAAGCGGTGACGGCGATCGAAAGGCCAAACCACGGCAATTGCGCGACCAACAACCAGATCATCCGGCACAAATGCATTCTGACCCCTGGCACGCGCTTCTCGCATGTCATTGAGGTGACACCGCGAGTCGCGGCTGTGGTCGCGGTTGTCCCCCATCACGAAGAGGTGACCAGCAGGGACGAGGACATCGAACTTGATCGTTGACGGCTGAATCGGCGAACCGTCGGGCTCGGTGAACAGGTAGGAGGCCTCATTGAGGGCCTGGCTGTTCACAGTCAGGCGGCCGGCCTCGTCGCAACAGATCACCCGATCTCCGGCTGTGCCGATGACGCGCTTGATCAGGTGCTCGGTACCCGTGTCTGGCAGCACGCCCACAAACTCGAAGGCCTTTCCGATCGGGCCCCGTTCGCGCGCGGTTGTGCCGGTGAGCCAGCCGCCGGGCTCGGAGAAGACGATCACCTCGCCGCGTTCAATCGGACTCAGCTTCTCCACGACGACGCGGTCCTCGACTTGGAGTGTGTTCTCCATCGAGACCGAGGGGATCAGGAACATCTGACCGACGAATCCGCGTAGCAGCGAGGCGACAATGATCGCGCCGACGACCACCGCCGTCAGTTCCTTGAAGAAGGCCAGTACATGCTGGCCGAAGGTCAGGTGTTCGGAATCCGACTCCCGGGATTCGGCCTGAGCCGGCTCGCCAATCGCCAAGGCGCGCCGCGGCATCGCCTTGAGCCGCCGGTACGCCATGTCGCAACTTACCGGCGATCAGCTGGCGTCGCGCTTCTCCTTGATCTTTGCTGCCTTGCCGCGCAGGCCGCGCAGGTAGTAGAGCTTCGCCCGGCGTACGTCGCCACGGCGTTCCACTTCGATCCTGTCGATGATCGGGCTGTGCAGCGGGAACGTACGCTCCACGCCAACCCCGAAGCTCACCTTGCGGACCGTGAATGCTTCGCGGATGCCCTCGCCTGCTCGGGAGATCACTACACCGGTAAAGACCTGGATTCTCGACCGAGTGCCCTCGACGACCTTGACGTGCACCTTGACGGTGTCGCCTGGACGGAAGGCGGGGATATCGCCGCGCATCGATGCTTGGTCGAGCTCATGGATGAGCTTGCTCATGACAATTTCCTCGCCAGTGCCACAGGTCACCACAGTCGTGCATCCAGTTGAATGCCTCCCGCCGCGAACATTCCCCCTGTGGCAGGTGTTGTACAGCAGGACGGCAGCCGCCAAGTCTGCCACATGTGCGGGACGAAGACGAAATCAGCCGCGCTCGCGGCACTGGCCGCGCACAATGTCCCAATGAGGTCTCGACCGAGCCTTCTCCGCGTCAGCACGAAGGCGTTCATGAAGGCATTCCACAGGCTCGGTCGGCTGGGCGTAGCAGTGGTTGCCGTCCTCAGCTGTTTGCTCCTCGCTGAGTGTTCGTGGTTCACACCGCCTCCCGCGCCGACTCTCAGCCCCAGCAGCAGCACCACAGCGCCGATACGTACGATCAGCAAAGCAAACTTGATCACGGCCGGCGACCTGCCTCCGGCGATCGGAGGGGGGAAGGTAATCGAATACCATCGCAACGCCCGGACCTTGGATCAGCTGTCGATCTGCCAGCCGCAGCCGCTTGCGACGCTTGGTGCATCTTCGATGAAGAGCCGCAGCTTCAAGGCTCGCTATCCGGCTGGCGACAGGCCCTTCCCGCGTTCCTCGCTTGACAAACAGCCGGATCGCTATGCCGCGGTGCTGCAATTTGCTGACCGCAGCGCCGCTCAGCGTGCCAAGTCGATCTATCAGGGCTGGGTCGCCAGTTGCATTGCAAGCGGGGACCCGGCGAAAGGCATCCGGGTGTTGCGCCCGAGCTTCGACTGGACCCCGGTCGCCGTTGAGCCTGCCCAAGCCGAGGTCGCCGAGATCGTCTATCAAGACGATCATTCATCGGATCACAACGCCTACTTCGAGAGCGTCGGGCTGACGGTGCTGGACGATCGGATGATGATCACGGTCCATACCTTCTACACCGATGAGTCTCCATACTCGGTGAACGTCGAAGAGGAGGAGGCGGGCTTTGCTCATCCTCAGCTCGGCATGGTCGAGGCGGCGGCGCGGAGGTTGTCCGAGTGAGGCCAAGCCCACCACCGTGGAGAACTCCTACGCCTGCGGCCGCGGCGTATACCGGGTATAGAGTTCCACGACGGCAGCGTGAACAGGTAAGGACGCACGCCGGTAGGTCCCTGGTGTACGAGGAGTTTCGTGGTGAATGAAGGCGCGACTGCAGCCCACGACGTACTGCTGGTGGGCGGTGGCGCGGCCGGGCTGCGGGCCGCGATCGCGATTGCGGAGACCAGTCCCAATCTCAGCGTGGCCGTTGTCTCGAAGGTCTATCCGATGCGCAGCCATACGGTGTCCGCGGAGGGCGGTGCAGCCGGCGCGATCGCTGCAGACGACACTCTTGATGAGCACGCCTACGACACGGTCTCCGGCAGCGACTGGCTGTGTGACCAGGATGCGGTGGAGGCGTTTGTGCAGGAGGCTCCTCGCGAGCTGCTGCAGCTCGAGCACTGGGGCTGTCCGTGGAGCCGTCAGCCCGATGGTCGGATCGCCGTACGCGCTTTCGGCGGGATGAAGAACATGCGCACCTGGTTCGCCGCGGACAAGACCGGCTTCCACATGCTGCACTCACTCTTCCAGACGTCGCTGAAGTATTCAGACGTCAAGCGCTACGACGAATGGTTCGTCACCCGGCTGCTCGTCGACGAGGGACGCGTCCACGGAGTTGTGGCGATCGAGCTGATGACCGGCCGCATCGAAGTCATCACCGCGAAGTCGGTCGTGCTCTGCAACGGCGGCTCCGGCAAGGTCTTTCCGTTCACGACCAATGCCAACATCTGCACTGGTGACGGCATGGCGCTGGCCTACCGGGCAGGTGCCCCGCTCAAGGACATGGAGTTCGTCCAATACCACCCCACCGGGCTGCCGTTCACCGGCATTCTCATCACCGAGGCGACGCGCGCCGAAGGCGGTTGGCTGCTCAACAAGGACGGCTACCGCTATCTCCAGGACTACGACCTGGGCAAGCCTGAGCCCACGCCGGTACTGCGCAGCATGGAGCTCGGACCGCGGGACCGACTGTCGCAGGCCTTCGTGCACGAAGTCGAAAAAGGCCGGACCATCGAGTCGCCGTACGGCCCGATCGTTCATCTCGACCTGCGGCACCTCGGCGCGAAGCTGATCGACACCAAACTTCCGATGGTGCGCGAGTTGTGTATGAAGTACGAACGCATCGATCCGGTCACCGAGCTCATCCCGGTCCGCCCGGTCGTGCACTACATGATGGGCGGAGTGCACACCGACATCGATGGCGCGACTCCGATCGACGGGCTCTTCGCTGCCGGGGAAACCGCGTGTGTGACGATCAACGGCGCGAACCGGTTGGGCTCCAACTCGCTGCCGGAGTGCCTGGTCTTCGGCGCTCGCGCCGGCAAGGCAGCGGCAGAGTACGCCACCAGCGCCAAGCAGCCATCCCAGGTCGTACTGCGCCAGGCCGACGACGAGGTGCGGCGGCTGGAACAGATGCGGTCGTCCGACAACGGTCATGAGCGGATCGCCGACATCCGCGAAGAAATGCAGTCGACTATGGAGGACAGCGCCGGGATCTTCCGCTCCGGCGACTCACTGGCGAAGGGCATCGACCAGCTGGCCGAGTTGCAGCAGCGACTCGAGCGGGTCCAGCTCGACGACCAGACCATGGCATTCAACACGGAGCTGGTCGCCGCTTTGGAGTTGGCGAACATGCTCGACATCGCCGAGACCACGCTGCATTCCGCGTTGCAACGGGAGGAGTCCCGCGGCGCCCACCAGCGGACCGACTTCACGACACGCGACGACACGCGCTTCCTCAACCACGCGCTGGCCTATCGTGACTCGGACGGTTCCGTCAGGATCGAACGGCTGCCGGTGACAATCACACGATGGCCACCCGGCGAGCGGGTGTACGGGAGGTAGCCATATGGCCGACAGCATCCAGATGCAGGTGACGCGATACGAGCCTGCACCAGACGCCGTGCCCACCGTCGCCAATTACGACGTACCGCTGAGGACGGATTGGTCGATCCTCGACGGCTTGAACTTCATCAAGGACCACATAGACGGCAGCCTGTCGTTTCGCTGGTCGTGCCGGATGGGTATCTGCGGCAGCTGCGGGATGAACGTCGAGGGCGAGCCGCAGCTGACATGCGCCACCTTCCTCACCGACTACGCACCTGGGCCGGTTCGGGTCGAGCCGCTGACCAACTTCCCTATCGTTCGTGACTTGGTCGTCGACATCGACGACTTCATGGAAAAGCTGCCGCGGGTCAAGCCATGGATCATCCGCGACGACGTGACCGTCATCGACGGCGAATACCTCCAGACACCCGAGGAGCTGGAGGAGTACAAGCAGTTCAGCAACTGCATCAACTGCATGCTCTGCTACGCCGCCTGTCCGATTTATGGCCTCGAGCCGGACTTCATCGGCCCGGCTGCCATCGCTCTCGCCGAGCGGTACGACCTGGACACTCGCGACCGGGGCCAGCGAGAACGCCTCGACATCCTCATCGAGAAGGAAGGCGTATGGGGATGCACCTTCGTCGGTGAATGCACTCGGGTATGCCCCAAGCACGTCGACCCGGCTGGTGCGATCCAGCGGTACAAGCTCAAGGCCGCTCAAGAGAACATCATGGCATTCCTGCTCCCCCGGGCGGCGCGATGAGCGCGCCGATTACCTACCGGCAGCCGGTGTCCAGGCTGTGGTGGCTAAGAAAGCGGACCTATTTCCTGTTCGTGCTGCGAGAGCTCAGCAGCATCTTCGTGGCATGGTTCGCGGTGTTCCTCATGATCATGGTCGTTGCCATTGGACGTAGCGAAGCGTCCTATCAGAACTTCCTGAACTGGGCGGCGTCTCCGGTCGTCATTGTGATCAACGTCGTGGCGCTCGCGTTTCTGATCTTGCACACGGTGACGTGGTTTGTGCTGACCCCTCAGGCCATGGTGGTGCGTGGACCTGGTAGTCGGCGCGCGCTGGCAACGAAAGAGGTCAACGTCGCCGGCCGGTGGGTGCCGGCGGCGACGGCGGTTCGAGTCGGTGGGCGGCTGCCAGCAGCGGCAGTAATCGCATCGCAGTACGCGGGACTCCTTGTGGTGTCGGCATTCATCGCCTGGCTGGTGCTCCGATGACCAAGCGGCACCTCGAGCCGATCTTGTGGCTGTTGTTCAGCGGCGGCGGTGTGGTCGCGGCGGTGTTCCTGCCCATTCTGGTGGTGCTTTTCGGGCTGGCCATTCCCCTAGGGTTGGTGCAGCCCGACTACAACCATCTGCACGCCGTCGTCAGCCACTGGCTGACGCGGCTGGTCCTGCTGGGCCTGGTCGTGCTCATGCTGTTTCACTGGGCGCACCGATTTCGGTACACCCTCCACGACGGCCTCCAGCTTCGGTCGGAGGTGCCGATCGCTGTGCTCTGCTACGGTGGTGCGCTGCTCGGCTCGCTCGCTACGTTGGTGATCGTTCTGACACTCTGATCGCTACCCGAACTGGTGTTGTGCGCTAGGCCCGTCGACAGGAATGCGCCCTGAGCCTGTCGAAGGGCGGATTCCCGCTCAGGGCGCACGTTGGTTCAGTCCTCCTCTTCCACTTCCTCCTTGCGTGGCGCCGCCTTCGGCCAGTGGGAGCCACCGTGGCTAAGTGCGCTGATCAGGTCGCGGTTGAGCCTGGAGATCGTCTCCAGGGGAATCGCCTTGGGGCAGACGGCGGTGCACTCACCGATGTTGGTGCAGCCACCGAATCCCTCTTCGTCGTGCTGGGCCACCATGCCGACCACCCGGGAATAGCGCTCCGGTTGTCCCTGGGGCAGCAGGCCGAGATGGGTGATCTTCGCGGCTGTGAACAGCATGGCCGAGCCGTTGGGGCAGGCTGCGACGCAGGCACCGCAGCCGATGCAAGTCGCCGCGTCGAACGCACGATCGGCATCCCGTTTGGGGACTGGTGTGGCGTGCGCGTCCGGCGCGGTACCGGTCGGCGCCGAAATATATCCGCCGGCCTGGATGATCCGATCGAACGCGCCGCGATCCACAACCAGGTCCTTGATCACCGGGAACGGCTCGGCACGCCATGGTTCGACATCGATCACGTCGCCATCG
>DASRJV010000180.1:0-11973 GCA_035649295.1 Propionibacteriaceae bacterium | reverse complement strand
GAATGACGCCTCCTCGGCGACCCGCGGTCGCCTAGTGACGCGGTAGCTGTTCCACTGTTGAGCTGCTTATGTCAGTTGTCGGTGCGGGGTCCGCTGGAACCGCCACCAGCCGCCTTCGACATGGCGCGGCGCCAGCGGCGGCGGGTCGCGATTGTCTATGCCCCTGCCTGGAATGCCGGTGTGACCGAGCGGGTGATCGAGCCACACCCGCAGGGGCTGGGAGATCGACGCCGGCCCGGTGAGCCCCGACGGCACGCGTGGCACGTTCCTGGTCGACCGGGTCCACTCGTACACGGTGCTGGATGCCACGTTCGAGTTGCCCGGAAACCTGGAGCAGCTGTTGGTGCGGCAGCGGACGCCGGTCCCGGTCGAGCTGGTCGTGCCCCACGAGACTCGTTGGGCGGTCGAGAAGTATGCCGATCGCGTCGACGTACTCGCCGAAGACGAAACATCCGCACGGCTCAGAGGCTGGCTGTACCAGCCGGTCCGGCACCGGGTTGGACTGATCCTGACCGACGGCGGCCCGGCCGCCCGGGTGGTCACCCGGCCGACCTCGCCGACGCCGGACGAGAACTCGCCCGTACTCTGCTGTCGCACTAGCAGGACTCGACCTCGTAGCGGAGTTTGTGTCGGCGCTGTCCCTTGTTCACGAGTGTTCGACAGAACAACTCTCAGTGGGTTCGCGGGCGGATCGTACGTATCTCACCGGTCCCAGATGCCAGGGCGCGACAGCAGAGGTCTTTCCTGTGCAGCACGTGGGCGTGCGGTTGGCTTCCTCAGAGACGCTCGTCGAGAATGCGGGGGTCTAGGGCCGAGTTGCCTGCTGTTCGAGTTGCTCGTCCGCCTGCACGATCGCCTCGACCGCGTACCTGGCGATGTTTTGCGGCGTCAACCCGATCTCTTTGAGTAACTCGCCGCGGCCACCGTGTGGCAGGAACTCTTGCGGAATGCCGAACTCCCGAACCGGCGTGTCCACGCTTGCTGACCGCAGCTCCTGCGCCAGCCGGGCTCCCCACCCGCCCACAATGCCGTTGTCCTCGATCGTGATCACAAGATCATGATCAACTGCCAGGGCGATCAACGCCGGATTGACCGGCAGTGCCCAAACGGGATCCACGACCGTTACCCCGATCCCCTGGTCGGAGAGTCGCTCGCCAACGGCGACAGCCATCGCGGCAAGCGGACCCACACCGAGGACGAGGACACGCGGCTGCTCGGTCCTGAGCAGTACGTCCATACCGTCCAGCTGATCAACAGCTGGAAGATCCCGCGGCGCCTGCTCCTTCGGGAGTCGGATCACGCTGGGGGCGTCGTCGATGCTCAGCGATCGCACGAGCGCATCGCGCAACCGACTGCCGTCGCGCGGCGCGGCCAGATGCAGGCCCGGCACTAACTGCAAGATCGACATATCCCACATGCCGTGATGGCTGGGTCCGTCCGGTCCGGTGATGCCAGCCCTGTCGAGCACGAAGGTGACGCCGCATCGATGCAGAGCCACATCCATCAGGACTTGGTCGAAGGCACGGTTGAGGAAAGTGGCATAGATCGCTACGACCGGGTGTAAGCCACCCATCGCAAGGCCGGCTGCCGACGTGACGGCGTGCTGCTCGGCGATTCCGACGTCGAAGCAGCGATCGGGGAACGCCTGTGCGAAGCGGTGCAGCCCCGTTGGATACACCATCGCCGCCGTAATGGCGACGACACGTTCGTCGGTGCTGCCCAGCCGGAGCAACTCTTCGGAGAACAGATCGGTCCAAGTCTGCCCAGTCGCACCCCCAACGGCCTCGCCAGTCGTGGAATTGATCTTGCCGACGGCGTGGAAACGGTCCTCCTCATGGTTCTCAGCTGCCTTGAAACCATTGCCCTTACGTGTGATGCAGTGCACCAGAACAGGACCGCCGAACTGTTTGGCTTGCCTTAATGCGCGCTCCACCTCGGCAATGTCATGACCGTCGACCGGCCCGACATATTTCAGGCCCAGATCGGAAAACAGTCCTTGCGGAGCGAGCACATCTTTGAGCCCGATCTTTATGCCGTGCAAAATGTCGTACGCGGCATTCCCCACTAGCGGCGCTCGACTGACATTGCGCTTCACCAGTTCCAGGATTTGCTCGTAGCGCGGGTTGGTGCGTAGCCCGGTCAGGTGCCGTGCCAGGCCGCCAACGGTCGGAGTGTAGGACCGGCCGTTGTCGTTCACCACGATCACCAGCGGCAGGTCCTCCGAGGCGGCGATGTTGTTCAGCGCCTCCCATGCCATGCCCCCGGTCAGTGAACCGTCCCCGACGAAGGCGACGACGGTGCCCTCCTTTCGCTGCAGCCGAATGGCCTTGGCCAGTCCATCAGCGAACGAGAGTGCGGTCGACGCGTGCGAGTTCTCCACCCAGTCGTGCTGAGACTCTGTCTGGCTGGGGTAACCGGACAGCCCGTGACGCTGCCGCAGCGTCGGGAATTGATCTTGGCGACCAGTCAAGACCTTGTGCACGTAGCTCTGGTGTCCGGTGTCGAAGATGATCGGATCGCGCGGCGAATGGAAGACGCGATGCATTGCGATCGTCAGCTCGATGACGCCCAGGTTAGGTCCGAGGTGGCCGCCGGTCTGGCTTACGTTCTCGATCAGGAACGATCGGATTTCCAGACTCAGTTCACGCAGCTGATCTGGCGTCAGATCCCGGAGGTCTTCTGGGCTACGGATCGAGCTCAACAGTCCGTCCCGGGCGGCTGACATGGGCTTGAGTGTACGTGTTCGGCAGACCCGAGATCATGAGTGTGTGGCCCATCACACGTGCGGGGCCCTCAGGCGCCTCACAGCTTGCGAACAAAGACCCGTCCCTGCAGAGCCTCTCCAATCAGCGCCACGGCTCGGCGGGTGCGGGCGAGCCGAGCCCCTTGCTCGAGCCACGCCTGCGTCGCAGCCTCCACAACGGCTGCGTCGACATGCTCACTGATGCTGGTGCGGACCGCAGCCAGTCCGCGTTGTGACGCCTCATGCTGGCCATTCACGAAGTGAGTCGCAAACTGTGCCAGCACCACAGGATGATTGCGGAGCACGCGATAGGCGCGAAAGTCTGGAGGGCAGCAATCCAGCAGATAGGCGATGGCTGTCGCCTCCCAACCAGTCGCTCCTGGTGGGCGCACCTGTGCCGGCCAACCAGGCGGCACATAGGCCGGGGCACTCATGATCTGCACTATATTCGAACTGACGTTCGATGTACTAGTGCCCGCAGGCATGTCTGGCAAGTAATGTCGGTCCATGATCGCGCGGATTTGGAGAGGCGTAGTACGCCGGGAGGACGCTGCCGCCTACGCGAGTTACATCGACACCACCGGCATGGCTGAGTACCGAGCAACACCAGGCAACCAAGGTGCGTGGATGCTGCGGCGGGACGACGGCGATCGCTCTGAGATCATCACGTTCTCGCTGTGGGACTCCCGCGACAGCATCCGGGCGTTCGCTGGCGAGGACATCGAGCAGGCCGTCTTCTATCCAGAGGACGACCGTTTCCTCATCGAACGCGATGAGCTGGTGCGTCACTACGAGGTCGTGGCTTGAGGCCCTCCAGGCAGCTTCCAGCGCGCGAGCACTAATCTCGTGCCGGTGAGTGATGTGATCTGCCAAATCGTGAGCGGTGAGCTGGACGCCGCGATCGTGGCGCGTGATGACCAGGTGATCGCTTTCCTTGATCACCGACCGGTGTTCAAGGGTCACGTACTCGTCGCTCCAACTCGCCATGTCGACACTTTGCTGACGCTTCCCGGCGATCTCATGGTCCCGCTGCTGACCATGACCCAGCGGATCGCAGTCGCGATCAGCGCGGCGCTTGGCGCTCAAGGGACTTTCGTGGCGGTCAACAACGTAGTGAGCCAGTCGATACCTCACTTGCACATCCATGTGGTGCCACGAACAAAGGGCGACGGCCTACGCGGCTTCTTCTGGCCTCGGACGCACTATGCCGCCGGGGAGATCGATCGGTACGCGAAGCTGATCTCGGAAGCCATGCCGGAGGCCTCGCAGCACCTCGCTCACCTCACGCTGCGCGAAGAGCCCGACCTTGGTAGAGATAGCTGAAGGGTCGCGGCCCGTCCCCGTATCCGGTTTCCAGCTCACGGATGCTCAGCCCGGCGTGGGTGATCAGGTTATCGATCGGCCGGTCGAGATGGCACCCGCCAACGATACGGCTGTGAACCGGATGCAGCCGGCGCTGCCAACGGCGTACGGACTCCGTCGGTGCGCGACCGTGCTCGAGGAAGTGCAACGCACCCTCCGGATTGAGCACTCGATGGATCTCGCGGAGCGCGTCATCCACAGCTGGGATGGTGCACAGCGTGTAAGTGGACAAGACGCAGTCCACCGATCCATCCGGCAATGCCAGCCGGGCACCATCGCGCCCTATCCGCTCGACCGGCACGGAGGCGACGGCCTCCCGCGGCCGCGCGAGGCGCATGGCCGGCTCTGAGGGCTCGACGACCAAGATCTCGGTCACCTCAGCCGGATAGTGCCGGAGATTGAGACCGGTGCCGAAGCCGATTTCCAGTACGCGACCGTGCAGGCCCTGGCAGACCTTGGCACGCCGGGCGTTCACCGTGGGCGTGTCCAGTACGCGATCCATCAGCCGCGGCAATACATGATCGTTCCAGACGCTCACGCCTCCAGGCTAGTGTCGCGCCCGTGGTGATCAGACGCCGAAAGCGGTCTCGAGTAGCACGGTCAAGGCACGAAACTCGGGTCGCCGCTGCGGAAAGCCGCAGTCCGGGCCAGAGACCGCCGGTTCAGTGTCGACGTGCAATTGGTAGTACGCAGTCGAGGTGCATGGCACAACTGGCTCGTCGATGATGCGAGCCTGGAGCAGCCGGACCGTATCACGCTGCTGGATCGACAGCTCGTGCCGCTCAGAGCTGCGACCTGCAATCGTGATCATGGCCCGTGCGGCGGCATCTATCTTGATGGTATAGGCCGGTTGATCTTGGACCTGCAAACGTTCCAGCCGCATGGGCAGCAGTCGCGGCTCAGTTGTGTCGACCGGCCCGTCGAAACTCCCCTGCATCGCCGGGTTGAGGATGCTGAGGATCTCGTCGAATGCTGGTGCTGGCTCGAATGTCTTACCGCATGGCTCAGTACGGCTCATCGAGAGGCTGCCCATCGTCACCTCGGTCGTGATCTGGTCGGAGCAGACCGGAGCCGGTGCCTTCGATTTCCGCTGCGCCTCTTGCGTGACCTCCTCGCGGAACTGCTCCGACGTCAGCAGTTCCTGGAGGCGGCCTAGCGATTGATCACTCAGTTTGCCGGCGGCTGGCGCGCGAGAAATCAACAAAGCGACGCCGTCCGCCGCACTCACGTACAGGATGTTCTGACGGCCATCGATGCCGCCGAACTCACCGACAGAGAAGTCGCCGAACGGTTCCGACGGCGTGGCCTATGGACCGATGAGCGAACAACCCGCGACAGTCAACGTGGCCGCTGCCACGAGCACCGCGAATTGTCGGCGCAGCTTCGCAGCGATTACCACAACACCATGACGAATCGGCCAGCCAGCAAGGTTCCAGGCGGCTGACTGCGCGCCCGGATTCTACTTCCTGATCAACGACCGCAGCACGTACTGCATGATTCCGCCATTGCGGTAGTAGTCGGCCTCGCCTGGGGTGTCGATACGCACCACGGCGTCGAAGGTGACCTCGCCTGCACTGACCTTGACCGTCTCTGGGGTATCCCCTTCATTGAGTTCAGTGATCCCGGTGATGTCAAAGGTTTCCTCGCCGGTAAGCCCAAGTGAGCCGGCGTCCTCTCCTTCGGGGAACTGCAGTGGCAGCACACCCATCCCAATCAGGTTGGATCGGTGGATCCGCTCGTACGACTCGGCAATAACGGCCTTGACCCCGAGCAATGCTGTGCCCTTAGCAGCCCAGTCCCGCGAGGAACCCGAGCCGTACTCTTTGCCAGCCAGTACCACCAGCGGAGTACCTGCTGCGAGGTAGTTCTGCGACGCCTCGTACACGGTGGTGACTGCTTCGTCCGAGGAGCTGAAGTCACGGGTGAATCCGCCCTCGGTGCCCGGTGCCAGCTGGTTACGGAGGCGAATGTTGGCAAAGGTTCCTCGGATCATCACCTCGTGATTGCCACGCCGCGATCCGTAGGAGTTGAAATCCTTCCGCTCCACACCGTGTTCGGAGAGATATTGCCCGGCAGGTGAGTCGGCTTTGATGGATCCGGCTGGGGAGATGTGATCCGTGGTGATCGAGTCACCAAGTTTCAGCAGTACTCGTGCCCCACTGATATCCGTAACAGGCGCCGGCTCGGCCGGCATGCCGTCGAAGTAGGGCGGCTTGCGGACATAGGTCGAGTCCGGATCCCAGTCGAAGATCTCTCCCTCGGGCGTAGGCAGCGACTGCCACTGCTCATCCCCCGCAAACACATCTGCATAAGACTCGGTGAACATCTCCGCGCCGATCGCCGACGACACGATCTCGTCGATCTCGGCCTCACTCGGCCATATGTCGGCAAGGTGTACCTCGTTCCCCTGCTCATCGGTGCCGAGGGAGTCGTTCATGAGATCGATGTCCATCGTGCCGGCAATCGCGTACGCCACGACCAGCGGCGGGGAGGCCAGGTAGTTCATCTTGACGTCAGGATTGATCCTGCCCTCAAAATTCCGGTTGCCCGACAGCACCGAGACCACCGCAAGATCATGTTCGTGCACGGCTGCGCTGACCTCCGGGATGAGCGGCCCCGAGTTGCCGATGCAGGTTGTGCAGCCGTAGCCGACCAAGTTGAAACCAAGCTTGTCCAGGTACGGGGTCAAGCCGGAGCGGTCGTAGTAGTCGCTGACCACCTTCGACCCAGGAGCCAGTGTCGTTTTCACCCATGGCTTGCGATTCAGCCCGCGATCGACCGCTTTCTTGGCGACCAGCGCAGCGCCGATCATGACGCTCGGGTTGGACGTGTTGGTGCAGGAGGTGATCGCTGCGATGACCACTGCGCCGTGATCAAGGTCGAACGACGTGCCGTCGCTCAGCGTTATCGGCACCTGCTTGCTTGGCCGCGCGATGTCGGCCGGCTCCTCCCCGTACTCATGCGGGGCCATGGAATCGCCGCTCTCGCGACTGGGTACGTCGGAGGCCGGGAAGGACTCATCCACCGACTCGTCCCAGCCGGTCAATTCGTCGCTATCCACGAAGTCGCGCAGCGCTTCCCGGAATCCCTGCTTGGCGTGGGCGACTTGCACACGGTCCTGGGGGCGCTTCGGCCCGGCGATGCTGGGAACGACCGAGTCAAGATCAAGTTCCAGATATTCGGAGTATCTCGGTTCCCGGTCGTCGGAGTGCCACAGACCTTGCTCCTTGGCGTACCTCTCGACGAGGGCAACCTGCTGATCACTGCGACCGGTGAGCCTCAAATACTCAATGGTTTTGGAGTCGATCGGGAAAACCGCAATCGTGGAGCCGTACTCCGGACTCATATTGCCAATCGTGGCCCGATTAGCGACGGGAACCTGCGAGACACCTGGACCATAGAACTCGACGAACTTGCCGACCACTTTGTGCTGGCGCAGCATCTCGGTGATGGTCAGAACGAGATCAGTTGCGGTCGCGCCCTCCCGCATCGCGCCGGAAAGTTTGAAGCCGACCACCCGAGGGATGAGCATCGATACTGGCTGCCCGAGCATCGCCGCCTCGGCCTCGATTCCGCCGACTCCCCAACCGACGACTCCCAGGCCGTTGACCATGGTGGTGTGGGAATCAGTGCCGACACACGTGTCGGGATAGGCGTAGAGCTCAGCGGAGTCTGCTGAAGACTCCAGCTCACGTGAGAAGATCACCCGGGCCAGGTGCTCGATGTTGACCTGGTGCACAATCCCGGTGCCCGGTGGGACCACCTTGAAATCGTCGAAGGCGGTCTGACCCCAGCGCAGGAACTGATAGCGCTCACGGTTGCGCTGATATTCGATCTCCACGTTCCGGACGAAGGCGTCGGCGGTTCCGAACACGTCGGCGATGACTGAGTGATCGATCACCAACTCGGCCGGAGCAAGTGGATTGATCTTGGCTGGATCGCCTTCCATATCGGCCATTGCCTCGCGCATCGTAGCCAGATCGACCACACAGGGCACACCCGTGAAGTCCTGCATGATCACTCGCGCGGGCGTGAACTGGATCTCCTTGCTTGGCTCCGCATTCTGATCCCAGCCGGCAAGCGCACGAATGTCATCGGCGGTGATGTTGGCTCCGTCCTCGGTGCGGAGCAGGTTCTCGAGCAAGATCTTGAGGCTGTACGGCAACGTGTCAGATCCCTCGACGGCATCAAGCCGGAAGACCTGATACGACTCGTCACCCACCTGGAGGGTCGACTTGGCATCGAAGCTGTTCACACTCATGAGCCCTCCCTAGGTCACGCTCAACAAACTATCTTGACGTCAAGATAACACGGGGAAAGCTCCCGAACCTGGGCAGGCGAGCCGAGCGTCAGATGGCGATGACACCATAGTGCGAGAGCAGCTTTTGGCGGAGGCAGGATCGGGCGTCCCTTGGGTAGGGGGTAAATGAGCGGCAACGCAAGCTTTCGGCCGATCAACACCACCGTGCTCTCGGTGTGTGCGGTTGACGCACCGATCGTGATGACCTCCGCCACCTTCGACGAACGGCTGGCGGATACCTACCGCCGGGTGGGAACGCGGCCCGGCATGCTGGAGAAGCTTGCTGGCGTGGCCGAACGTCGTTGGTGGCCAGCAGACGTGAGCTTTGCGGATGCCGCAGCAATGGCGGCCGCCAAGGCACTGGCCGAGGCGGGCATTACGCCTGAGCAGGTGGGCGTCATGATCAACACCGCGGTCTCCCGGGAGTATCTTGAACCCTCAACTGCCGCGGCGATTCACCATCAGGTCGGACTGCCCACGAACTGCCTCAACTTTGATGTTGCCAACGCCTGCGTTGGCTTCGTGAACGGTATCCAGTTGGCGGCGACGATGATCGACTCGGGCCAGGCGGACTATGCCGTGATTGTCGATGCTGAAGGGTCCCGCTTCACCCAGGAGTTGACGCTGGCCCGGCTGGCTCGGGACGAGACGACCGCAGCCGACCTGCGGTCACAGTTCGCCACCCTGACCCTCGGCTCCGGGTCGGCGGCCATGGTGCTCGGACGGGCCGACCGCCATCCCGAAGGCCACAGAGTCATCGGCGGGGTGAGCCGGGCCGGCACCGAACACCACGACCTCTGCGTGGGTGACCTCATCCGGATGAGGACCGACACCAAACGGCTGTTCGACGCCGGCCTGGCGCTGGCCTTGGCGACCTGGGCCGACGCCAAAGAGGAGTTCGACTGGGATGGCATCGATTGGTTCGTCGCTCACCAGACCTCGGTCGTGCACATCCAAGCGATGGCCAAGGCGCTCGGCGTCGACCCGGCACGCTTTCCCCTTACCCTGCCGAGGTACGGCAACATGGGTCCGGCCGCGGTGCCGTTCACGCTGGCCAGGCATATGGACCAGCTACGTGCCGAAGATCGGATCTTGTTGCTGGGCATCGGGTCCGGGCTGAACACCTCGTACGCCGAAATCGTCTGGTGATCAACAGTCTGGTCGCCGCGCCCGGCGCTGTCGCAGAGCTTGGCCGAATGCCCGACGTCGATCCGGCCTGGTCGAGGCTGGTCCACGCCGTCGACGCTGAAGGCGTGCTGCGCACCTGGCATGTGCTCGACAACGGCGCAATGCCCCAGGTGGGAACGCTGCTCTGCCTGCACGGGAATCCGACCTGGTCTTATCTGTGGCGTCGGTTCCTGGCATTCGCGGATCCGGGCTGGCGGGCCGTCGCGGTCGACCAGCTTGGGATGGGTTACTCCGACCGACTGAGGTGGCCGCGTTCCCTTGCGGGACGGATCGATGACCTCGACACCGTCACCTCGGAGCTGGGAATCACCGGTCCAGTAGTGCTGGCAGCGCACGACTGGGGTGGACCAATCTCGCTCGGCTGGGCGCAACGCCACCGTGATCAGATCGCCGGGTTGATCTTGACCAATACCGGGGTCGCGGTGCCGCAGACAGGTACGCCCGCGCTGATCCGACTGGCACGGAGCCGTTTGCTGCGCGAGCTGATCTGTGTACGCACGGCGACTTTCGTACGTGCTGCCGCCGCGCTGTCGTGGCCACCGATCCCGGGTGAGGTTCGCACCGCCCTGCGAGCGCCCTACTTCGACTCTGCTCGCCGACGGGCCGTCGGTGATTTCGTCGCCGATATCCCGCTGGAGCCCGACCATCCCAGCCGCGTCACGCTCGATCGGGTGGCCCACGGGCTAGCCGAGCTGGCAACCGTTCCGACGCTGTTGTTGTGGGGCCCTCGGGATCCTGTCTTCCAGCATGCGTCGTTCCGCGACCTGGAGCGCCGACTACCGCATGCGAACGTTCACCGGTACCCGGGAGCCTCCCATCTGGTCGCAGAGGACGCGCCTCACCTCGCTGAGGATGCCTGGTCGTGGGTGAGATCGAACGCGTCCACGCAGCCACGCACGTCGGGGTCCGACGGGCGAAAGCAACAAGCACGTGCTGACATCGGCGTTGGTATCGCGCCTGCGCGTGGGGGCATTGACTCTGGTCCGGCTATCGCCGAGCTGGGCCGCGGCGGTCCCCGCCTCACCTCGTTCGATGAGCTAGAGCGCCGGGTCGATGCATTGGCTGCCGGGATGCGCCAGGTCGGCGTGCAGCCCGGACACCGAGTTGCGCTGCTGGTGCCGCCGGGTCTTGACCTGACCACGACGGTCTACGCCAGCTGGCGGGCGGGTGCCGCGATCGTGGTCGCCGACGCGGGCCTTGGCTGGCGCAAGATGGCTGACGCGCTGCGCAGCGCCGATCCGGACTACCTGATCGGCATCCCGCCAGCGGTTGCCGCGGCGGCCGCGGTGAAGCTGCCGGGCATCCGGTTGGTGGCCGGTAAGTTACCTAGGCGGATGCGCCGGCTCGTCGGAGTCGAACATTCGATAGATGAACTTGCGGCACGTGGGGGCAGGCGCGCTGAGCCCTTCGACAAGCTCAGGGCACATTGGAGCCACTCGAGTGAGGCGGCGGTGCTCTTCACCTCTGGTGCCACCGGCCCACCCAAGGGAGTGGTCTACTGCCATCATCAGCTGCTGGCTCAGCTCGACCTACTGCGCAACCTGTGCGACATCGCTCCGAGCGATCGACTAGTCGCGGCGTTCGCCCCTTTCGCGCTGTACGGACCTGCCTTGGGCATTGGAGTCGCCGTGCCACAGATGGATGTCACCAAACCTGGCACGCTCACGGCGGCCAGGCTGGCCGAGGCAGCCGCAACCATCGAAGCCACCCTGATCTTCGCCTCCCCCGCGGCGCTACGGAACGTGGTCGCCACCGCGGGCGAGCTGACCGCCGAGCAGTCGTCGGCTCTTTCGCGCATTCGGCTGGTGCTCTCGGCCGGTGCGCCGGTCTCCGTGCCGCTACTGCGTCGCCTCCATGAAGTCCTTCCTCACGCTGAGCTCCACACGCCGTACGGAATGACCGAGGCCCTGCCGCTGACTGACATCTCGTTGCCCGAGCTCGAGGAGGCTGGTACCGGCAACGGCGTATGCGTCGGGCGGCCGCTGATCGGTGTGCGGCTCCAGATCAGTCCGCTGGACTCGCTCGGCAGAGCCGGCGGTCCACCCACCGACCAAGCCAACATCACCGGGGAAATCTGTGTGTCGGCAGCACACGTCAAGGAGCGATACGACCGGCTCTGGGCGACCGAGGCGGCAAGTTCTCGCGACACGGGTTGGCATCGGACCGGCGACGTGGGTCACCTCGATGGCGCCGGGCGACTGTGGGTTGAGGGGCGGCTGGTGCACGTCATCACCGCCCCTGATGGGCCGCTCACCCCGGTCGGCCTGGAGCAGCGGATCGAGGCTGAAGCTTCTGTGACTGGCGCTGCGGTGGTGGGCGTCGGCCCACCTGGCACTCAGCAGGCGGTTGCTGTGGTTGTCACAGACGTCCCTCAATCCGT
>DASRJV010000179.1:0-4638 GCA_035649295.1 Propionibacteriaceae bacterium | reverse complement strand
TTTTGAAGAGATCAACATCCCCCCGGGTCCACGGCTCGGCAGCAATGTCCTCGAGGTACGGCAGCTGGTCAAGGGATTCGGGGACCGGCTGCTCTTCGACGGGCTCAGCTTCTCGCTACCGCGCGCTGGGATTGTCGGCGTGGTCGGGCCTAACGGCGTCGGCAAATCCACACTCTTTCGGATGATCGTCGGCGAGGATCAGCCGGATTCCGGTGACCTCCGACTCGGCGAAACCGTACGCATCTCCTACGTCGACCAGGGCCGCTCTCGACTGGATCCACGAAAGAACGTGTGGGAACTGGTGTCCGACGGGCTCGATCACATCAAGGTAGCGAGTTTCGAGATGCCCTCGCGGGCATACGTGGCATCGTTCGGCTTCAAGGGGCCGGATCAGCAAAAACCTGCCGGTGTGCTTTCTGGCGGTGAACGAAACCGTCTCAATCTGGCGCTGACGCTGAAGATGGGCGGCAACCTGCTGCTACTCGACGAGCCTACGAATGATCTTGACGTGGAGACTCTGCAGTCACTGGAGGACGCGCTACTCGAGTTTCCGGGATGTGCCGTGGTCATCTCCCATGACCGCTGGTTCCTTGATCGGATCGCGACCCACATCCTGGCCTGGGAGGGCGACGACGAGGACCAGGCCAAGTGGTTCTGGTACGAGGGGAACTTTGCCGAGTACGAGGCCAACAAGATCGCCCGGCTCGGTGCGGAGGCGGCCCGTCCGCACCGGGTGACCCACCGTCGCCTCACCCGATGAAGCCGACTTGTCAGCGTCGGTGGTCGCCATCGCGACCGTCGACGCTGACAAGTCGGCGGTGAGCGAGGAGCTCGGCGAGGGTGATGGCTTCGCGACCGGCAAGCTGGGCGAGTTGGAAGCGGCAGGAAAAGCCGTCGGCTAGTACCAGAGCGTCCGGACGTGCGACGACTGCTGGCAGGAGGTCGTGCTCGGCCACTTTCAACGAAACCTCGTAATGGCCTTTCTCCACTCCAAAGTTGCCAGCCAGGCCGCAGCATCCGCCGACTGTAGTCAGGGTGGCTCCAGTCGCGGTCAGCAAGGTTGCGTCGGCCTGCCAACCCAGTACTGAGGCGTGGTGGCAGTGCGGCTGCACGACAAGCTCAGTGCCGCTGAGGTCCGGTGGTTCCCAGTTCGGGGTGCGCCCCAACAACTCGGCCAGCGTAAGGACTCCAGCCGCGAGGTCTGCGACCCGAGGATCATCCGGCAGAAGCTCGGCCGCGTCGCTGCGCCAGACCGCGAGGCAGGAGGGTTCCAACCCGACCACTGGCGTACCGGCCGCTACGTGCGGATGCAGGATGTCGAGCGCCCTGCGCAGCTGTCGCCGAGCGCCCCCGAGCTGGCCGGTGCTGATCCAGGTCAGGCCGCAGCAGGCTGGTCGTTCCACGAGCTGCGGCGCGTAACCGGCCGAGACCAGCACCGAGACGGCTGCCGCAACCGCATCACCGGGAAAGAAGTCCGAGAAAGAGTCGACCCAGACAACGACGCGATCACCTGACGACTCTGGGACTGCAACCCTCTTGCGCGCCGCAACCGAAGCGAATCTTGGCAGCGAGCGCTGCTGGTCAACACCCGCGGTCCAGCGGACCAGTCTCCGGAGCCCAGGAGTTGTCGTACTGAGATTGACCAAGCCAGACAGCAACGGTGCCCGGGTAACCAGTCGGCCCCAGCGGGGCAGCCAGCCAAGTGTGTAATGGCTGCGAGGTCTGATCTTGCGTCGATAAGTGTGATCGAGCACCTGCGATTTGTATGCGGCCATGTCAATGCCGGTCGGGCAGTCCCGCGCACATCCCTTGCACGACAAGCACAGATCTAGCGCTTCGTGCACCGCAGGCGATTTCCAGCCATGGACTACCTCACCATTGATCATTTCCTGCAGCACCCGGGCGCGCCCCCGGGTGGAGTCCTTCTCCTCCCGGGTTGCCTGATAGGACGGGCACATCACGCCCAGCCCGGCTGTGGTGTTGGCGAGGCATTTGCCCACGCCAGAGCAGCGGTGCACGGCGGCGGCGAAGTGATCGACCCGACCGCGAAGACTCACGGCCCGCAGGTCACCGTCCACCGGGCGAGGATCGACCAACACGCCGGGATTCAACAGGTTCTCCGGGTCGAAGGCGGCCTTGACCTGACCGAAGGCCTCAAGTGCAGCGGGGGAGTACATCGCTGGGAGCAGCTGCGACCGCGCTCGACCGTCGCCGTGCTCGCCCGACAGCGAGCCGCCATAGCCGGCAACCAGTCGGGCCGCTTCTTCGACGAAAGCCCGATAACTCCGAGCTCCGCCCTCCTCGGTCAGTGGAAAATCGATGCGTATGTGCACGCATCCGTCGCCGAAGTGACCGTACGGCAGCCCCTCCAGTCCATGATCAATAAGCAGTTGGTCGAAGTTTCGCAAGTATGAGCCGAGGTGCTGGACCGGCACTGCGGCGTCCTCCCAACCGGGATAAGCCGGTCGGGCAAGGCTAATGCTCGCCAAGCCGGCACCGTCCTCCCGGATCTTCCACAGCGCCATCGCTTCCGTGGGATCGGCCACGACAACCCCATCCAACGCCCCGGCTGCAGCAAGCAGCGCATCGGCGCGGATCCGGAGCTCGGCCAGATCCTCGTCGACCAACTCGACAAACATCCACCCGTTCCCGCGAGGCAGCGGTGGCACCGCAGCGTCACCTCGCGTGCCACGTACCACATCCACGATCCGCCGGTCCAAGCCTTCACACGCGGTCGGTCGGTGATCAACAATCAGCGGCGCAGCATCTGCGGCATCGGCCATCGTCGGATAGCCGAGCACGATCATGATCTTGTGCGGCGCATCGGCTACCAGCCGAACCGTGGCGCCGATGATCACGGCAAGCGTGCCCTCACTGCCAGCCAGGAATCGCTTCACGTCGAAGCGGTTCTCTGGCAGCAGATGCTCCAGGCTGTAGCCCGACACCTGGCGCGCGAAGCGCCCGAATTCCGTGCGTATCATGCCGAGATTTGCCTGCACCACTGACTTCAGGACTGCGACACTTGCATAGTGATCAAGATCTGATGCCCCGTTCAAGGTGACATGCTCGCCAGAGCCAGTGATCATCTCTAGCGCGATCACATTGTCGGAGGTCTTGCCGTATCCCAAAGCGCGTGGTCCGCAGGCATTGTTTCCGATCATTCCGCCGATTGTGCAGCGGTTGTGTGTCGACGGATCTGGCCCGAAACGCAACCCATGAGGGGCTGCTGCGATCTGCAGTGCCGATTGCACCACCCCCGGCTCGACTCGCGCCGTGCGCGCCTCTGGATCGATGTCGAGAATCGTGTTGAGGTGCCGCGACGTGTCCAAGATCAAGCCCGAGCCGACCGCATTGCCCGCGCAGGATGTGCCGGCGCCGCGCGTTGTCACAGGCATGCCGACGGCACGCGCCGCATCGAGGACCGCTGCGGTGTCGTCAATGGTCCGTGGGCGGGCGACGGCCTGCGGGACCACGCGATAGAGCGAGGCGTCAGCGGAGTAGAGGGACCGGGTGAGGTCGCTGGTATCCAGGACGTCAGCGACACCGCGCCGACGGAGCTGTGCGGTGAGCTCGTTGACCTTGGGGGAGAACACGACGGTCTTTGGCATGATCGGCTTTGATCGTAGTGCCCGTACAAACCGAATCCCGCCGGTATGCGCGCACTAAACTTACCCATGAGTAACTTCAGCCTTTCAGTGGAGGCATGATGAGGCGAACCATCTTCGACGAGGACCACGATGCGTTCCGCGAAAGTTGCCGGACTTTTGTCGACCGGACCCTACGACCGCACCACGAGAAGCACATGTCCAACCACGAGTTCGGCCGAGAGGTATGGCTCGAGCTAGGCAAGCAAGGCTTCTTGGGGCTCAACGTCCCCGAGGAGTACGGCGGCGCCGGTGTAAACGATCTACGGTTCTCGCTGATCTTGGCCGAGGAACTCTCCCGGTTGGCGTTCTCCTACCCCTCGTGTGTGGGCATCCACACCAACTGCATCGCGCCATACCTGGTCGACCTGTGCACCGAGGAACAGAAGCGTCGCTGGCTGCCTGGGTTCTGCACCGGCGAGTTGATCACTGCGCTTGCCATGACAGAAGCTTCCGGCGGCTCTGATCTTGCCGCGCTGAAGACCAGAGCCGTGCGCGACGGCGATGACTGGATCTTGAACGGTTCGAAGACCTTCATCACCAACGGCGCCAGCGCCGACTTCGTGCTGGTCGCGGCGCGAACTAGCCCGGAGAAGGGTGCGAAGGGCATCAGCTTGTTTGCGGTAGAGGCCGGCATGCCTGGCTTCGAACGTGGGCGGAAGCTGGACAAGGTCGGTCAGCCGGAGTCAGACATCTCCGAGCTGTTCTTCGGCGACGTCCGAGTTCCGGCTGCGAATGTGATCGGCGAGATCGACCAGGGCTTCGTCTACATGATGCAGCGGCTGGTGGCTGAGCGGATTGGCTCGGCTGTGAACAACATCGCCCACGCTCGACAGATCCTCGACGAGACACTGGCCTATGTGAAGGAACGTAAGGCCTTCGGCATGCCCATTGGCTCCTTCCAGGCCAACAAGTTCACCCTCGCCGAGCTGCAGACGCTGGCCGAAGTCACCCAGGCTTTCGTCGACCAGTGCGTGATGGAGGCCGTACACGG
>DASRJV010000178.1:0-8183 GCA_035649295.1 Propionibacteriaceae bacterium | reverse complement strand
AGACTCGGGCATGGCGTCCCTCTGAGTCGGCCGGATCATCGACGATCAGGTTCGGTATATCCTTGACGATCCCGTTGATCTTGGCCTGCCGGGTGCGGACCATTTCCTCGTGATTGGCCGGGTCATAGGAGACAGCGCCGGTGTCCTTGGCCTTCTCAATGCCGCCAATGCGGTGCTGTAGGTCAGCGGTTCCAGGAATCGCCCATGGACGCGCCAGAGTCTCAGGATCCCGCTTGTAGGGCAGGAAGACCGGCTCACCGGAGTTGTCCGTGGCGTTGGCGGCGTTCGCGAACTGCGGATCGATCGCCGGTATAGCGCTGAGATCCGGAATCAGCCACGGCTCCGAGCCATTGGCGATGTTGCCGTCGGACAAGATCACGACCGGGGTCCGGTACTTGACCGCTATCTGCACTGCTTCCAGTGCGGTCGGGAAGCAGTCGGCGGGGGACTGCGCTGCGAGCACCGGTACCGGCGCCTCGCCATTGCGCCCGAACATCACTTGCAGCAGGTCCGCCTGTTCGGTCTTGGTGGGCATGCCGGTGCTCGGTCCGGCGCGCTGGATGTCACAGATGATCAAGGGCAGTTCTGTCGCTACCGCCAGCCCGATGGTCTCCGATTTCAGTGCCATACCAGGGCCGGACGTAGTGCTGACACCGAGATGCCCGGCAAAGCTCGCTCCCAGGGCTGCGCCTATCCCGGCGATTTCATCCTCGGCCTGGAAAGTGGTGACGCCGAACCGCTTGTGTTTGCTGAGTTCGTGCAGGATGTCAGACGCCGGAGTGATCGGATAGGAGCCAAGGAAGAGCGGCAGGCCCGCCTTTCTCGATGCGGTGATCAGTCCGTATGCCAGCGCCAAGTTGCCGGAGATCTGTCGGTACTTCCCGGGCGGCATGGGCGCCGGTGCCACCTCGTACCTGACGGCGAACACCTCTGTCGTCTCGCCGAACGCATACCCAGCCTTGAAGGCGGTGATGTTGGCGTCGCGGATCGCGGGTTTGGACGCGAACTTGGTGGCCAGGAAGCTGATCGTGCTCTCGGTGGGCCGCTGATAGAGCCAGGTCAGCAGACCGAGCGCGAACATGTTCTTGGCCCGCGTGGCGTCCTTCCGGCTGAGGCCGAACTCCTTGACGGCTTCCAGGGTCATGCCGGTGAGATCGAGAGCGTGAACCTGGTAGTCCTCGAGTGAGCCGTCGGTGAGCGGATCAGTGTCGTAACCGACCTTGGCCAGATTGCGCTTGGTGAAGTCGGCGGAATCCGTGATGATCACGCCTCCGCGCGGCAGGTCATCGATGTTGGCTTTGAGCGCTGCGGGGTTCATAGCGACCAGCACGTCCGGCCGGTCGCCGGCAGTCATGATGTCGTAATTGGCGAAGTGCAGTTGGAAGCTGGACACTCCAGGCAGGGTCCCGGCGGGTGCCCGGATCTCTGCGGGGAAGTTGGGCAACGTTGCAATGTCGTTGCCGAATACTGCCGAGTCCGAAGTGAATCGATCGCCGGTGAGTTGCATGCCATCGCCCGAGTCCCCGGCGAATCGGATCACAACCCGATCGAGGGTATTGACGTGCTTCACTACTCTGCGTGCCTTCTTCCCTGGCGTGCCTCAGCCGCTTCTAAGGTCAGGGGGTTCGTTGGCTGCGATCTCCACTGAGGCTGCCGATAACTCCATGATAGGCAGCCCTTCCTGTGAATTAAGGGACATCCAGCTCATGAGAACCCATGAGAGGTTCGTGGCACGGTCATCGCGGCTTGGTCATCATGGGTCGCATTACCGTGGACCCATGCGCTGGCTCGACTGGTATGGCGACGGGTCGCTGTATGTGCTGGATGTCGGGCTGGCGTGCTGCGCTTTGGAATTCGATACGGCCTCCTCTTCTGCTGCTATTACAGGCCTGCCATCCCTTGACGACCGGGCGCAGGTCGCGGTGGTGATTTCCGGCACAGTGACGGATCGGCTGGCGCCGGCCGTCGCGGCAATCGTCGACGGCTGCGAACAGCAGGCCGGCCGACGGCCGACGGTGATCTCGTTCGGAGCATGCGCATCATCCGGTGGCCCGTATTGGGACTCGTACGCGGTGACCAAAGGGATCGATCAATTGCTCGTTGTGGACGCGTACGTGCCGGGATGCCCGCCTCCACCGGAGGCACTGTCGGCGGTGCTCGATCAGATCGCCGGGCGGGTGCCGTCGTGATCGAGATAGTCCCGCAGGGCTGGCTCGTTGCGGTTGAGGCTCTGAAGGCGGATGGGTTCGACTATTTCGATTGGCTCGGCTGCGTCGATGAGATCGGTCGGCTGGACTGCCTGCGGGTTGTTCTCGTGGTGCGGAATCTGTCTCGGAGTGCCGAGCCGAGAATGTTGAGCTGTTCGCTGTCCCGAACTGATCCTCACATCGAGACCATCAGTGGTGTCTTTGCCGGGGCCGCATGGCACGAGCGGGAGGCGGCTGAACTGTTCGGTGTCGAGTTCATCGGAGGCGACCGTCGCCGGCTGCTGCTCAACCCCGAATTCGAAGGAACGCCGCTGCGTAAGGATGAAGTGCTCGCCGCGCGCACGGGTATGAACTGGCCCGGAGCGAAGGAGCCAGGAGAGTCCGATTTCTCGCCAAGTCGCCGGCGACTGGCGCCTCCTGGGGTTCCAGATCCGTCGGTCTGGGGTGATCGGGATGCGGCGCAGGCCGCCCCGGACCCAGCTGAGGTGGCTGAGTCTGCGGTTGGTGGCCGGGTCCGGCGGAGGCGTTCGTGATCTCGCGAGAGCCGTCACATGGCTGGATCCGGTTGATCGAACCGGCCTGCACCTCCTGCATGATCTGCGCACGCGAGTGCCCGACCTGGTGCATCAGCATCGACTCGCACACCGAGCCGGTCGAGGGGTTGCCATCCGGAGCGCGGGACCGTACCCAAAATGTGCTCGACCGCTTCGCGATCGACTGGTCACTGTGCATGTACTGCGGCATCTGCATCGAGGAGTGCCCGTTCGATGCCCTCGAGTGGGTCAGTGAGCCGACGCAGCCGGGTTCGACTTCGGACGCGCTGATCGAACAGATGGTGACGCGACCTTCTTGAACTCGGTGGTCGCAGAGGGGATGGACGAAGGTGTTCGATGATCTAGAAGGCCAAGTCGCGGTGATCACAGGTGGAGCTCGAGGACTGGGGCTCAGCATGGCCCAGGCACTTGCGAAGTGGGGCGTCAAGATCGGTTTGCTGGACGTGCTCCCGGAGGTCAAGAACACTGCGGAAACGGTTCAGCGCGAGCTGGGCGTGGAGAGCATGGGTGTGGTAGCGGACGTCACCGACGACGGCAGCGTCGGTGCGGCGTTTGATGACGTCAATCGCACACTCGGCTCGCCGAGCATTCTGATCAATGCTGCCGGCATCACCGTCTGGGAAGACAGTATCGATGTCTCCAAAGAGTCCTGGCAGCGCGTCATCGACATCAATTTGACGGGCACCTTCCTGTGCTGTCAGGCGCTGGCGCGGGCCTGTATAGCAGCTGGCAAGGGAGGTGTGATCGTCAACGTCTCGTCGATGTCGGCACACGTTGTGAACCTTCCGCAACATCAAGCGTCGTATCACTCATCCAAGGCCGGCGTGGAGATGCTGACCAAGGCACTGGCAGTGGAGTGGGCCCCGATCGGGATCCGCGCCAACGCCATCGCACCCGGCTACATGCTTTCGGAGATGACACGGCAGTTCACTGCTGCCAATCCGGACCTCGCCGAGCGGTGGCGGAAAATGATTCCGGTTGGACGAATGGGCGAACCTACTGATCTTGAAGCACTAGTGGTGTTCTTGTGCTCCACCAGGTCTTCCTACCTGGTGGGCCAAAGCATTGTCATCGATGGTGCCTATACCGCTGTGTGACGGTTGATGAACAGCTATGTGACCGTCGACCTGGGCGCCACGAGTGGCCGAGTTGTTGTGGGACGACTTGAGCAGGGCCGTTTCGAGCTGGCCGAGGTGCACCGATTTCGCAACGAGCCAGCAGGAGCCGGTCGGGAATTGCATTGGGACGCTGAGGAGCTCTTCGCACAGACCGTTATCGGTCTGCAACGCGCTGCCGCTCAGCTGGACGGTGCGGCCGCCAGCATGGGTGTGACCGCCTGGGGCGTCGACGTCGGGCTCCTCGACAACAACAACAAACTGCTGGCTCCCATTCAGCACTACCGCGCCGCGGGCTCGGACGGTGCACAAGCGGTGCTGAATCGTCTAGGCGCCGAAGAGCTCTTTACGCGTACCGGCGTGCTTCCACAGCACATCAACACCGTGTTTCGCATCCGCAACATCGTGGATTCGGCGGGCGCCGCCAACAGATCGGAGGGGGTCAGCGCGCTACTGATCCCTGACCTGTGGTGTGCGTTCTTGACCGGTGCCCGAACCGCGGAGCGGTCGATTGCCAGCACCACAGGTCTTCTATCCCTCCGCACCGGCACCTGGGACATGGACTTGGTGGACGCGGTCGGAGTCGATGCCTCGATCTTGACGCGCGTCGTCGATAACGGTGTGGTGGTCGCCGAGCTGCGCAAGGAGCTCGCGGCGGGGATCGGTGCCCGCGATCAATGGCCTTTTGTGCTTGTGGCGTCCCATGACACCGCTTCGGCGGCGGGGGCGATCTCAGGTCGTCCCAGCACTGATCGACACAGCACTGCCTTCGTGTCCTCGGGCACATGGTCGCTCGTGGGCGTCGAACTAGCTGCGCCGATCGTCACAAGCGCCGCGTTGGCCGCCGGTTTCACCAACGAGGCGGGACTCGGTGGAACGACGCTCTTCATGCGTAATCTCACGGGACTCTGGTTGCTGGAGCAGGCCATCCGTCAGTGGCAGGGCCAAGGCAGGAGCGTCACGATCACGAGCCTTGTGCAGGATGCGGCGACTGTCGGTCAGCTACAAGCAGCCTTCGACGTCAGCTCTCCAGAACTCGTCTCCAGTGACGACGTCTTAGGTGCGGTGCGGATGCAATGCAGGTCCGCGGGCATGGCGCCTCCCGAGACACCTGCCGAGGTCACCCGCTGCATCCTGCAAAGTCTCGCGCTCACCTACCGGCGCACCATCAGTCTGTGTGAGCAGCTGACGGACAAGCCCGTGGCGGACGTTCACATGATCGGAGGCGGGTCACTGAACCCCTTGCTGCGCCAGCTCACCGCTGACGCCTGCGGGCGGCCCCTCCGCTTTGGACCTGTTGAGGCAACCTCGCTCGGCAGTCTGGCCGCTCAAGCTGTTGCGGTAGGGGATCTCTCGGATGCAGCCGACGCGCAGGCAGTATTGCAGCGAAGTTCCGACGCGGGACTGCTGACCCCGTCCGACGATCAATCCGTACGACGCTTCTGGCAACAACTAGATAGCATCGTCCCCACTCCTGGGAGCGTTGCATGACTTCGGCGCACGACCTTGCTGATCTAGTACCCCTATCCCGTACGCTCGGTGAACCCTGGCGCCGATTCGTGATCTTGGCCGAGGGCAACACCTCCCAGCGAGTCGCCGAAGATCAACTTGTCGTCAAGGCCACCGGACGGTCGCTCCGCAACGCCTCGGCAGCGGACTTTGTCGCGGTCAGTTTGAGTCGGCTGTCTGACATCGTCGACGATTCGGCAGCCGGCGACGCGGACGTGGCGCGTTACTTCGACGAAGTCGAGACCGAGCAAGGCATGCGCCCCTCGGTAGAGGCCCTGCTGCATGTTGTGTGTGTCGTGGACGCCGGTGCTACGACGGTGGCCCATACGCACCCGGAGTCTGTGAACGCCCTGCTGTGCTCAGACCGGGCGGAGGTACTTGCCGGACCCCCGATCTTTCCAGACCAGGTGGTGGTGATCGGACGTCGTGCGTTGCTGGTTCCCTATTCGGACCCCGGCGTAGTGCTGGCCCGAGAGGTACGTGCCCGGCTAGCAGAACATGCGCGTCAGTGGGGCATGCCGCACGTGATCTACCTGGGAAACCACGGCATGGTCGCCCTCGGATCCAGTACGGGCCAGGTACTGCAGCTGACGGAGATGGCCGACAAAGTCAGTCGTGTTATGGCCACGACACTCAGCTTCGGAAACGTCGTTCCGATGACAGACGAGAGCGCGGAGCGCATCGACACTCGCGACGATGAGCAGATACGCCGGATTGCCCTGGCGCGCGGCACACTGCAGGCGGACAGCGATTGAGAATGAACTGAGGCGCCGGGACTGCGCCCCTTCGACAGGCTCAGGGCGCCATAGTCGGGGCTGCTAGATCTCCTGATTGATCGGAAGCATGACGAGGTCGCGGATGTTGACGTGACGCGGCAGTGTCAGCATGTACACGATGGCATCAGCCACATCCTCCGACGTCAGTCCTGTTCCGGCAGCGACGCCGGCTGCGACCGCCGCGGCGTCGGTGACCTGCCATAGATCGTTCAGAACGACGCCGGGTGCAACTGCGCCGATGCGAACGCCCGTTCCGATCAGTTGCCGACGAAGGCCGTGAGTCAACGCCTGCACGGCGTGCTTGGACGCGGAGTACACCGGCTCCCAGTGGATCGACTGATGTCCGGAGACGGAGCTGGTGACGACGATGTCTCCGGTTCCAGCGGCGATCATGTACTTCAGCGCCGCATGGACGGTGCGCACGACGCCACCGACATTGGTGTCAACGAGTCGCAGTAACTGCGTCACGTCATTGGCGACGAAGTCGCCGCCGGCGTAGATACCGGCATTGGCGATCAGGATGTCGATGCGTCCGTGGAGTTCAATCGTCTTGTCCAGGAGGTCATCGACATCCTTTGTCGACGTGACGTCAGCGGTGACAGCTGTAGCCGTACCGCCCAAGTCGCGCGCCGCCTGCTCCAGTTTTTCGGTCGATCGGGCAGCGACGACGAGCAGCGCGCCAGCATCGCCCAGTGCCTGTGCCGTTGCTAGCCCGATTCCAGAGGAGGCGCCGGTGACGACCGCCACCTTTCCGGCAAGTGATCTATCCACCATGGGCCCCTTAACTTGGGTGGGGGCCGACGTGTCGTCGTCGACCCCCATCCAGGTCAGCAGCTGGACTTGTAGATCGCGGCAGCTCCCTCGCCGTCGACATTGTCCCTGGTGATGATCTCGAAGCCGGTTTGGACCTTGGGCGTGGCTTGGCCCCCGTCCAAGGCCGTCACGGCAGCGTCTACGCCGTACTGTCCAATCAATGCCGGCTGCTGCGCTACCAGAGCCTGAACCGTTCCCTCTTTGAGAGCCTTGACCTGGTTTGGGCCAGCGTCGAAGCTAACGATCTTGACCTGCTCCTGCTTGCCAGCTTGGCGTACACCGGTGGCGGTGCCTTCTGCGGAGAACAGGTTGGCGGCGAACACACCGACGAGGTCAGGATCCTTCTGTAGCGCGGCGCCGATCAGGTTCGCTGCGATGGACGGTTCATTCTTGGAGTACTGGACGCCGAGGTATTGGAACTTCGGATCTTCCTTGACGGCGTCTTCAAACCCTTTCGCCCGTAAGTCGGTGGTGGAGATGCCGGGATTCACCGACATGACCATCACCTTGCCGCCGTTCGGGTTGAGCTGTTTAATGGCCTCGAAGGCCGCTCGACCGCCGCCTCGTTGTCCGATGCAATCGCCGATACGGCGATCGAGGGATCTTTCACCGTGGTGTCGACCAGGACGATCTTGATCCCCGCCTGAGCTGCTTGGTTGAGCGGCGCTTGCATCGCCGTTACGTCTGTGGGTGCGATCAGAATGGCATCCGGTTTGGCGGCGACGGCCGAGTCGAGAATCGGCTTTTGCAGTGTGGGGTCGAACTTCTGTGCTCCTTGGGTTTTGACCGAAACCCCCAGCTTGGCCGCCTCGGCTTGCATGCCACATTGCATCGTGATGTAGAACTCGTCGCCAGCCACACCCTGGATGAACTGCAGGTTGTAGTTCTTACTCGCCTTTTGCGGTGCCGCAATCGATGAGGCTAGGCCCGTTGGTGCAGCGGTCGCGCCGCCTGGGGATTGTGCTGGTGACGGTGCTTGCTGTGCCGTCTCGGTTGGTTTGGAACTCGTACAGGCTGCGAGCGGCAGGGCCATGCAGAGCAGCCCGGCTGCAGCCAGGGCGGTGGTGCGGTTCACTGGCATTCCTTTCACTTGTCTGATGGTTGGGCGTTGCGACGGAACAGCGCGACAATTGGGTTGATATGGGCTGCGCCACGCAGGGCAGCGGCACGACGAGACTGGTCCACCCAGACCGCCGCAATGAGGACGAT
>DASRJV010000177.1:0-7768 GCA_035649295.1 Propionibacteriaceae bacterium | reverse complement strand
CGTGCCGCCAACCGGAGAACCGACCTGTGGGAACCCCGACGAGACCCACAGCCTGCTCAGCGTAGGGCCGATGATGAACCACGCTCCCGCCAGCGCGGCTAACCAGGCACCAAACGCGGCGAAGGCGCGGTTGGCGCTGCCGAGCAGGATCAGGCCACCTGCGGCAGCCGCGACGCCGGGAACAATCTCCAGCCACAGCCGGGCAGGGGTGTACACCCAGGGCCCGAGGAACGAGCTAAGAGCCCCGCATGCACCGAGCACCACCAGCACGACGCCACTGAGCGCGCCGCGACTTCGCGGAACACGCAGCACGCCAGCCATGTTCAGCCCGCCTTTTCGCAGACATCGCTCCGGTGGCCTTGCCGGAGAGCACTACCTGGATACCCACCCAGGGCGCGGAATCACAGCGGAGTGACCCCGACCAGCCACAACACGCGGGCAGCGGGCAACCGCCTTTCCGGAAGCAGCGACCACAGCGCGATCCGACAGTGCTCGTTTCTACAGGTCCTGAGTCGGCCACCCACATTAGTTCCTGACAGGCGAGAACGCAGGTTGGCGGTGAACTGACCGGCGGGATCATGACCAAGCACGACAGCAGTGGAATGACGAACAGTTGATTAGGCCGCAAGTGCCGCCGATCGTGCAGGCGCATCAATCGCGGTGCGAGTGTCCGACTGGTCGGTGATGATCAACAACTCGCCGCGATCGGCGCCGGCGGTGCTCCGCGACATCCAACAGAGCCACGGCGCCCTCCGCCTAACCGAGCTGCATCGCTTCACCGACCCCGCCGATGCGGCAGCATCGCTCGCTCTCTGCGAAGGCAAACCAGAGGCACTCGACTTCTACTTTGATCACGGCCGTGTTCATGTCGGTGACCTCGCCACCACCACTGAGGATGCGTTCAGCGCTTGGGTTTCCGACCGAGCGGCTGGCTCGACACGATCATGATCGCCCCCACCCGGCACCTCGTCGCCGAGTTAAACGCTCGTGCTCGCGCGCATCGTCTCGATCACTCCGCTGCGGCATCCGAGGTGTCCCTGGCCGACGGCAACCGGGCCAGCATTGGAGACATGATCATCACCCGCACCAACGACCGCCGACTCCGCCTGACCGCCACCGATTGGGTCAAAAACAGTGACCGCTGGACGATCACTGCAGTGAGCGAGCACGGCGACCTGACCGTGCGGCACACCCCGAAGTGACCGCACCGTCCGGCTGCCAGCCGATTACGTCCGCGAGTCGACCGGCCTCGGCACGCCACCACCATCCACGCAGCCCAAAGCGTCACCACCGACACCATGCACGGCCTCGCTGCGAGCCACGTAGTGCGTGTTTCAAGGCGGCAGCCAGGCGTGCGGGATTACCGAGCTCGGTGGGCTTGCACACTCTGCGCAACTCTGCCAACTCAGTAATGATGGCCAGCGGTGTGCCCCTCAAGATCGTGTCCGACATACTCGGCCACGCGTCTGTGGCCATCACCGGAAACATCTATGGCCACGTGAGCCCGGGTGTATCACGCGAAGCAGCGGCCAAACTCGCGGCCGCACTGAGCGAGAGGGGAGTGCGGCCAATGGCGGTCGCTAATGGCGGTCAGACCTCAACCTCGAGGCCTTTCAAGATCACGGCGGATCTATTTCGTGGGCCTTGACTAGGGGTGATGGTGGTGGGAGCAAGCAGACTCGAACTGCTGACCCCTTGCTTGTAAGGCAAGTGCTCTAACCAACTGAGCTATGCTCCCGGGTCCTCTTTGGCGCGGCGCGGTGTCACAGTGCCACACATGCGACTCTCTCATCTCACCGATCGGCGTTATACACATTCAAGCGACGGTTGCCGTGCCGCGACCTTGATGATATCGACGGAGCAGGAGCGAGGAGTCATCGATGACACAGCAGCCGTTCGAGCACGTTTCGTTCGACAAGCCCGACGAGGTGCGGCAGGGGGAGAACTAGCGGCTTGACATTGTCAACCTTGCTGGCGGCGCCCAGGTTGGGCGATTGACGATCCAACCGGGCTTTCGATGGACCGAGCACGTCAGACCGGTTGCCGGCACTGAACTCTGCATGGCGCGCATCAGCAATATCACGTGAGGGGGCGGATCCACATCCTCATGGCGGATGGCAGCGAGGTTGAAGCGGGGCCTGGTGAAATTCTGTCCTTACCTCCGGGCCACGATGTCTGGGTGGTTGGCGATGAGCCCGCGGTCACCGTTGACTGGCTGGGTGCATCCGTCTGGGGGCGGCCGATCTAGCCTTATCAATTGCTTTGTCGCAGACGTGGCAAGCGAGACACTATGCGCGTGCCCCACACGGACGAGAAGGCGGCCTACGAGCATCTGCGCGTGGCCCATGTGAACGCGGTACGCGCTTCGCTCGAGGACCACGTGGCGCGGCTGGAATGGCCGCGCGACCGAATCGAGCGCTACCGGATGGAACGACTCCGGTCGCTGCTGGCTTTTGTGCGCGAGCGCTCGCCGTTCCACGCCGCCCGGATGGCCGACATCGACCCGACGACGGCGACGGTCGACGACCTCGAACGGCTGCCGCCCATGGTCAAGCAGGACGCCCAGGACCAATGGGATGCGATAGTCACGTCGCCCGATATCAACCGCGCTGGAGCCGAGCGGGTGCTGGCCCAGCAGCGCTGGTTCTCCTACACGCCCGCTGGACTCCAGGTGTTCAGCTCGGGCGGATCAAGCGGCGTACGCGGGGTCTACGTCTGGGATTGGGAGGAGTTCGTCACGCTCGCTTGTCTCGCTTGGCGGTGGCAGCTGCGTGACGAGCGCGCTTCCGGATCAGGTCTTCGTCCGGCGCTACTGGCTGTGCTCGAGGCCGGCGAGCCGCCGCACGCCAGCACGCCGTTGTTCGACATCGCGACCACGCCGTTGATGGAGACAGTCGTAATCCCGGCGGCTGCGCCCTTCGACCAGGTGCTGCAAACGGTGGCGGACGCTCAACCGTCCCATCTTGTGGGCTACGCCTCGGTGATCGGACGCCTCGCCCGTGCCACGATCGCGGGCGAGCTCGATATCCGGCCGGTTCGTGTGAGCACCAACTCCGAGCCGCTCAGCGTGGAGGATCGCGACGCCATCGATACTGCTTGGGGCGCGCCCCTTCACAACCTCTGGGGCTCGACCGAGATCGGCGTCCAGGCAGTCGGCTGCGGCCACGGCGATGGCCTTCACATCTGCGAGGACGAGGTGATCCTGGAGCGGGTCGATGCGGCCGGGCACCAGGTCGGACCGGATGAGCCGGCGGCCCGCACGCTCGCGACCGGGCTAGCCGGCCGCACGTTCCCGTTCATTCGCTATGACCTCGGCGACGAGGTCACGCTGCTGTCCGGCCGCTGTGGGTGCGGCAGTTCGATGCTGCGCGTCGCCGACATCGCCGGACGGCGTGACGATGACTTTCACTACGGCGAGCGAATGGTCCCGGCGAGCGCGTTCCGATACGTGCTGGGCACTGACCCGCTGATCTCGGAGTACCAGGTGCGTCAGACCGCAGACGGGGCGGACGTGCTCGTGGTCGGGTCGCCCGATCTCTCGGCGGTGACGGCAGCGCTGGTGTCCTCGCTGCGGCCGTATGGGCTTTCGAATCCCGAAATCAAGGTAGGCATTGTTGGACAGATCCCGCGGCACGCGTCGACCGGCAAGCTCAAGCGGTTCATCGCACTGAGTGGCTAAGGTGCGATATCGGCACAGACCGGCGGGCCGTGCTGTGGCCAGGATCGGGAGACCGGGACAGCAATGATCGACACCCATGTACATCATTGGGACCTCGAGAGATTCCGGTACCCGTGGATGGACGACCCGGCCTTCGATGATCTGCGCAAGGACTACTTTCCCGCCGACTATCGGGCCGATGCCGCCAGGGCATCCGTCGAGGGTTGGATCCTCGTTCAAGCCGAAATCGACCACCAACTTGACCCAGTGGCGGAGACCGAGTGGGTGGGATCGCTCGCCGAAGAGGGGAGCACGTCAGGCGCCCCGTCGCCGCTGGCGTGCATTGTCTATGCCGACTTGCGCGCCGTGGACCTGGATGACGTGCTCTCACGCCACTGCCGCTACCCGCTAACCCGGGGAGTTCGACAAGAGGCCTGGTTCGATCCTGCCTCGACCAGGGCAGACATTCCGCGTGACGATCTACTCAGCGATCCGGCCTGGCAGGACGGCTATCGGGCGCTGGCGGAGTTCGGACTCTCGTTCGATCTGCTGGTGTGGCCCGCGCAGCTTCCGCGGGCAGTCGCCATCGCCGCTGAAACTCCTGCGGTGCCAGTAGTGCTTGAGCACCTTGGTCTGCCCGACCCCGCTGCCGACCCGGGTCTGCGGACCTGGCGAACCGGCGTAGCCGCCTTGGCTCAACTCCCGCACGCCTGTGTCAAGCTCTCGGCGTTCAGCTTGCTCGGCATTCCGCGGGACCAACGGGCCGTACGCGGTGTGGTGAGCGACCTCCTGGAGCTCTTCGGCCCGCAGCGTTGCATGTTCGGGAGCAACTTTCCTGTGGAACGCCTGGCGGGCGATTTCAGCTCGCTCTACGAATTGGTGCTCGCCTGCCTGCGGGATCTGTCCGCCGAGCAACGTGCTGACGTCCTCGCTGGCAGGGCACGACGCTTCTACCGAATACGGCCGTCGAAAGGTGATTCTGGTGAGTGAGGCCGCAGCCCTCGAGCCGATTGTGATTGACACGATCGAGCGATACTTCGACCTGTTGCAGGGCCACGTGTCTGCGCAGCAGATGCTCGAACACACACTCACCCACGACTTCGAGACCGGGTTTGCTGACGGCTTCCGGTGGCGCGGAGCGGACGGCTTGACTGAGTTCCTCGATGCCAGGTCTGTCTTCTTCGACGAGTCTCACGATGTTCTGCAACTGATCAACGTCACGGGTCCAGATGAGCACACTATCCAGGCTCAGACTCGCCTGCGGTTCTTCTTGCGGCGCCACCAACCAGGAGCCGCCAGGAGCGAGGAGTTCACGGGTCAGGTCTGGCACACCTGGCTCCTGCGACGAGAACCGGCTGAGGGTCGGTGGCGAGTGGCCGCACAGATCGTCGACGGGTTTGCTGAGCTGAACGACAACGCTGCCACGCTGTTTGGTGCGCCCACGGAGGGCCTACGCACGTGAGGTCGACCGACGTGGTGACATGCCTGTGTCGCTGCGGGGGTATGCACAGCCGACAGGGCTAGTGTGTCCGTGCTGGCTCGACCAATTTCTCTCTGCCGGCCGCTGGAGTAGGCATGCTGAACAAGAACCTCGCCATGGCCCTCGGGGGCTTGACGGGCCTAGTCAGTCTGGTCGCGATGATTCGGCTCGCATCCGGCGCCTTCACCCAAGGCATGTCGATATTTGCCTGGGTGGCGATTCTGTCGGCCATGCTGCCGTGGATCGCGTACGCCGCCTGGCGGGGCCGGCACGGCCATCTGACTAAGCGTGGTGCACTGGCGGTGCTCCTGCTGGATCTTGTCGGATGTGTCGTGGTCTGGCTCTTTGTGCTGGGCCCAGTCGTGGCCTTGGCTTGTTCGCTGGCCGCATTTGTCGTCATCTGGGTCAGCGACTGGCCGCCACGCCGAGTGACCGGTGAGGAGCGATTCGTCCGCGTCGAGGAGCTGCACCGCGCGGATGACTCCTACTGAGGCCGGAACGGCTTGCGGGCGGAAATCGCCCGAGACCGGCCCAAGTAAAGTGAATCATTGTGGCCGGACCCGACTTCTCAGTCGCACTCGCTGACCTTGATAAGGCTTTGAGCTCGATTGAGGCTGTCGTCGATCCTGATAGCAAGCGGGCTGAGCTCGCCGAGCTCGAGCAGCAGGTGGCCGCTCCCGACCTTTGGGACAACCCAGACAACGCCCAACGAGTGACCTCGCGATTGTCGGCCTTGCAAGCCGAGATTGATCGGGTGGCTGGACTGCGCGCCCAGCTTGACGATCTTGGCGTTTTGGTGCAGCTCGGGCAGGAAGAGCAAGATCAAGCCAGCCTCACCGAGGCCGCAGACCTGCTTGCCTCGTTGCAGAAGGCGGTCGAGGTCCTCGAAGTGCGCACCCTGCTGTCGGGCGAGTATGACGCGCGCGAGGCGCTGGTCACAATCCGTTCTGAAGCTGGAGGTGTCGACGCAGCCGACTTCGCCGCCATGCTGCTCCGGATGTATCTGCGTTGGGCCGAACGGCACCGCTTCGCGACCGAGGTCTACGACACCTCATACGCGGAGGAGGCGGGCATCAAGTCCGCTACGTTCCAGGTGAAGGCGCCCTTTGCGTACGGAACTTTGTCCTCAGAACAAGGCACCCATCGGCTGGTACGGATCTCGCCATTCGACAACCAGTCACGTCGCCAGACCTCATTCGCAGGCGTCGAGGTGCTGCCGGTGACCGAGGCGACCGATCATATCGACATCCCCGAGAGCGATCTGCGCATTGACGTGTTCCGCTCCTCAGGGCCCGGCGGCCAAAGCGTCAACACCACCGACTCCGCCGTACGCATCACCCATCTTCCGACCGGCATCGTCGTGTCGTGCCAGAACGAGAAGTCCCAGCTGCAGAACAAGGCGGCCGCGCTTCGTGTGTTGCAGGCACGGCTGCTCGAGAGGGCGAGACAGGATCGCGAGGCACAGCTGAATGCGCTCAGGGGCGATGGTGGCAACAGCTGGGGCTCGCAGATGCGGTCCTACGTGCTGCACCCGTACCAGATGGTGAAGGACTTGCGCACCGAGTACGAGGTGTCCTCGCCTGATGCCGTATTCGACGGCGACATCGACGGCTTCATCGAGTCCGGCATCCGCTGGCGCAGAATGCGGCAAGCGGCAACCTAGCCAGCTGACTCAATTGCTCCGCTTCGAGATTCAATTGCTCGCTCCGCTCGCCGCCAACCGCACTGGGAACCCGTCTACTTCGTCGTCGCTCGCAGACGAAAAGCGTGTCTGCTTGCTCGCTCGTCCAGGACAGCGGCGCGCCAGCTTGGCTCAGCACGGCGGATCCGGGGCGCGCGAATCCAAATGACGGGCTCACCCCGGCGATCGCGTCCCGTTACCAAACCTTGACTTAGACTCGTCCCTGGCCGTCTGGCGTCCCCTTGGGCGTCGGAGCTGTCTATCTCGGGGGAAGCAAAGCACCGTGATTCGTTTTGAGAATGTTTCCAAGACCTACGACGGCCAGCGTCGCGCAGCGCTTGGGAACATCAATGTCGACATCGACAAGGGGGAGTTTGTCTTCTTGGTGGGGGCATCAGGCTCCGGCAAGTCGACATTCTTGAGACTGATCCTGCGCGAGCAGCGGCCCAGCAAGGGAAAGGTATTCGTCGCTGGGCGTGAGCTCAACAAGCTGCACAGCTGGAAGATCCCGGGAATGCGCCGCCAAATCGGAACGGTCTTCCAGGACTTCCGGTTGCTGCCGAACAAGACGGTCACCGAGAATGTCGCGTTCGCTCTCCAGGTCATCGGTAAACCTGCCTCGACCATCAATCGCGTGGTACCCGAGGTGCTGGAGCTTGTTGGGCTCGGCGGCAAGGGCAACCGGCTGCCCGAGGAACTGTCCGGGGGTGAGCAACAGCGCGTTGCTATCGCGCGCGCGTTCGTCAACCGGCCAATGATCCTGATCGCCGATGAGCCCACCGGAAACCTGGATCCCGCCACCAGCGTAGGGATCATGAAGCTTCTCGATCGGATCAACCGAGCAGATACAACGGTTCTCATGGCGACGCACGACTCAACCATCGTCGATCAGATGCGTAAGCGGGTGATCGAGCTCGACGATGGTGAAGTCGTTCGTGACCAGAGCAGA
>DASRJV010000176.1:0-11009 GCA_035649295.1 Propionibacteriaceae bacterium | reverse complement strand
GATGATTCGCTCCAAGGGCGAGGCTGGTACTGGCGATGTCTCCAACGCCGTCACCCATATGCGTCAGATTCGCGCCGAGATAGCGCGCCTCACCACCCTGGCGCCCGATGAGCTGTTCGTCGCTGCTAAGGAGCTACAGGCACCTTACGAACTGGTTGCCGAGGTCGCACGGTTGGGAAAGCTGCCAGTCGTACTCTTCACAGCCGGCGGCATCGCGACCCCAGCCGACGCCGCCATGATGATGCAGCTAGGCGCCGAAGGCGTCTTTGTCGGCTCCGGGATCTTCAAATCTGGCAACCCAACGGAGCGGGCGGCGGCCATTGTCAAGGCGACCACCTTCTACGACGACCCCGATGTGATCGCCAAGGTCTCCCGCGGGCTCGGCGAGGCGATGGTGGGTATCAATGTCGATGACATTCCGCAGCCACATCGTCTCGCTCAGCGCGGCTGGTGAGCCGCTCGCCCGTTGTCGGTGTCCTCGCGCTGCAAGGCGACGTGCGCGAGCATCTCGGTGCGCTGGCAGCGTGCGGCGTGGACGTCCGACCCGTACGCCGTCCCGGCGAGCTAGCCGGGCTGGATGGGATCGTGCTGCCCGGTGGCGAGTCCACCACCATAGACAAGCTGTCACGGATCTTCGGGGTACGCGAGCCACTGATAGCGGCGCTGCGCGCCGGACTGCCGGCGTACGGCTCCTGCGCTGGAATGATCTTGCTTGCCAAGCGCGTACTTGACGGCACCGAAGATCAACAAACCTTCGGCACGTTGGATATCACCGTACGGCGCAATGCCTTCGGTCGTCAGGTGGAGTCTTTTGAGGCCGATGTTGATCTTGACGGCATCGCAGGCGGCCCGGTTCATGCGGTCTTCATCCGGGCGCCCTGGGTGGAAAGCATTGATAACGGGGTGCAGATCCTGGGAGCGGTTGTTCCGCCCGGCCTTCCCGAATCGAAGGTCATCGCCGTTCGGCACGAGAACGTCGTGGCGACCTCATTTCACCCAGAGGTCACCGATGACCTACGCATCCACCGCTATTTCGTCGACCTCGTCCGCGCTGCTCGGTGACAAAGCAGCAGAACCTGGCTGCCGCTCAGGATTTGTCGGTCTGCTGACCACCCTCGGATTCCGATTCGGTTCCGGCCGGCGCCTCGGTAGGAGGATTCTCGGCCATTGCCGGTCGCGCCTCGGGACCTTCAGGCTCCAGGGCAGACTCGGTGGCGTCCTCCTCGTGAGCCGCAGGAGCGACCGGCGCCTCTGGCTCTGACGGAGCGGTAGGTTCTGGCTGAGACTCGGCAGTAGGTTCCGGGGCGGGATGACGCTGTTCCCAGGGCGGGCCTTCGGTGCCCCAGACGGAGTCCTCGGCTGAGGCTGGGGGCACTGGTGGCTGGGAAGCCTGAGTTGGCTCGGACGGGGCGTATGCCGGCGCAGCTTGCTGTGGTGCTGTCGAGTAGCCAGTGCCCTGTTGCGGTGCTGTCGGGTAACCCGCCGCCTGACCCTGCGGACCGCCGACCGGCGGATAGGTCGGCGTGGCCGGCTGAGAATCTTCCTCGGGTATCACGAACAAGGCGATGATGTAGAGGATGACGGGGACGCCGGTGAACAGTGAGATCACCACGGTGAGGACTCGCACCAGCGTCGGGTCCATGTTCAGGTAGTTCGCGACTCCCGCGCACACGCCGCCCAGGACTCTGTTGGACTTGCTGCGCTCAAGCTTTCGTGGCGGCTGCGGAGGATAGGGGCTGCTCATGAGACACCTTTCGATGAGGGTTGCTACTGATGGTTCCGGGAAAGGACGAGGCCAAGAACACCAACGGCTACCAATCCCATCGGAGCCACGATCCTGATCACCTGCCAGTTGAGAGGTCCAACAAAAGTTAGCCACAGCGATCCGAGTGCCACGCAGCTGAACAGGAGGCCAAAGATCAGGGCGACGACGTCGTAGGTTTTTCTCATCGTTGCACCTGAATGTTGCCGGCGTCTACGGAGAGGTTGAGCGTCAAGGTGTGCTGGCCGGGCTGCGCAGGTTGCGGATCCGTGACGTTGCCGGTCAGCTCTGAACCCGCCTGAACTTCGTTCCCGTACGCGCGAACCGCTCCCATATCAGCGGTGTAATTGACGACAACCTGGGCGTCTTTGGGGACTGTGACCTCGAGCTGACCAAGATCGACATGTGCGGTATAGCTGGCATCCGCCGTAACGGCGAGTTGGCTGAGATCGACCGAGAGCTTGCCGAAGTCCTCCGAGTCGCCGGCAACTGGAAGCTCGGCCAGTGTGGTGTACGCGCGGCTGTAGTTCGCCTCGACGGGCACCCGGAGCTCGGGTCCGCCAGCAGTGACGATCAATACAGCGATCGCGAGCAGCACGCCGACCGGCAGCAAACCGCGCGCCAAGCCGAGCCACGTTGCGGCGACGAGGGTCAGGCCAATGACCAGCAGTGCGGCTGCCAGATAGGCAGCGAGCGGAAGCGCGATGCCAAGGCCTTGTACTACGCCCAGCCCCGACAGCGTCAGGCCGAGCACAATCAGTGAGACCAGCCGGAGGCGTTTGGCTGACTGGGTGTCTGACCTCTTGACGGGTGCCACCACCGATGTCGGTTCGGCATAGAGACCAACTGGATCAGGCTGGGCCAAGAAAGCGGAGTGCTCGCTGGGCTCGGGGTCCGATGTCGGCTGTGGCTTGTCTGCCGGTGGAGGGCTCGGCCACTCATCTGCCGGCGCGGAGGTCGGGCGACCGCTTGCGGCCACCTGACGCATATGGTCTTCGATCCGGCGCTGCCATGCCTGGGCGGCTTCGGTGAAAGGCGTCGGCGGCCCCGGATATTGGACCAGGTGAGGTTCGGACGGTGTTGCCGGCTCGAAATCAGAAGTTGGTGGCGACTCTGGTGCTCCATCTCCTTTGCTCTGGCGACCTTTGTAGAAGCCGAAGTACCAGATGACGGCAATGACAACTGCGGGCCCGATACTGAACGGACTGAGCCAGCCGAAGATGGCGAACATCGCAAGACTGGCCACGACCACGAGGGTGATCCACAGTTCCTTCGGCCATCGCCGGACCGATTCGCCGAAGAGATCATCGACCAGCGCCCTGTCGCTGCCTTCGACGGGAATCAGCAACCAGCCAGCAAGATAGAGAACCAGGCCAATTCCGCCGCTTAGTGCAAGCAAAGCCCAACCAACGCGGACTAGTACGGGATCGATCCCCCAATGCTGTGCCACGCCACCGCAGAGGCCTGTGAGCTTGACGTCAGTCGCGGAGCGACGAATTGTCCAGATCGAGCTCATGCGATCCATCCTGCCGACCGGGCTACCCTCGAACTATCAGGGACGACCCCCAATGCTCCCGACTGTTGCCGTGAACATGGAACCGTTCATGTTGCTCTGACGTCCAAGTTCGTTCGGGCTAGGGGAGAAGTCGGGGACCACCCTGCTGGCCGTACGCCTATATGCGTGTGAGGGTAGGAAATCATGACTGCCACCGACTCGAGCCCTCTCGAGCCTGACACGCACACCTCCGCGGCCGCGTCTGCGCAGCACGGAAACGCTATCGGGGCCGCCGGCATCAAGACATCGCAGCAGGCCGCGAAGGAAGACGTCTCGGACGGCTCTGCAACCACCGACGAGAAGCCACGGGCTACGCGCGTGGCCGAGGGAGCGTGGCTAGGAGGGGTTTGCACCGGGCTAGCCCGGCATCTCGGCTGGCCGCTGATGGCGGTGAGGATCGCCTTCGTTGCTTTGGCGACCTTCCAATTCATTGGAGTGATCGCGTACGGCGCCTTGTGGCTGTTATTGCCGCCGGAGTCGACTGTCAAGGCTCCTGGACTGGAGTCGGCTAGCCGGGCAGGCATGCGGGACAAGAGCAGACCGAAGCGCCGCATTGACTGGGGCATGCTGCTGGCGTTGATTGCCCTGGGTGCCGGCTTGCTGTGGATCATGCAGAACACCGGTCTCGGCATCAGCTCCCAATTGTTCTGGCCCGTTGCCTTTGCCTGCGCCGGAGCCGCGCTGGTCTGGCGCCAGGCCGACTCCGAACAGCAAAAGCGTTGGCGCGACGAAGCCGGTGGCAAGGCGTGGCTGGCTCCGTTCGTAGCTCGCGGTGGATGGCCAGCTTTGGTTCGGGTGATTGTCGGTTTGGGGCTGGTGGGCGCGGCATTCGGCATGGTCATCGCCCAGCAAGGCCAGATCTCTCACCTGCCCGAAGTCATGGCGATGACCATGCTCGCGCTCGCTGGCCTGGCGATCGTCCTCGCACCCTGGTTGCACCGCTCGCGCTCGGCTCTCAACCAGGCGAGGGCCGAGAAGGTCCGGGCGGACGCCCGTGCAGACATGGCCGCTCACCTGCATGACTCAGTGCTGCAGACCCTGGCCATGATCCAGCGCCAGGCTGATGACCCCAAGGCTGTGCAGCAGCTGGCGCGCCGGCAGGAGCGGGAGCTGCGTAACTGGCTGTATGGCGACGAGCTCCATGAAGCGACGCTCAAGGCCGCCTTAACCTTGGCCGCTGGCGAGATTGAGGATGAGCGAGGTGTCCCAGTCGAGCTGGTCATGGTCGGCGACTGCGATACCACGGAGTCGATCCAGGCCCTGGTACGTGCCGCGCGCGAAGCCATGGTCAACGCAGCAAAACACTCCGGAGCCGACAAGATCGATGTCTATGCCGAGGTTGATGAGGAAACCGTCGAGGTTTTCGTCCGCGACCGCGGCAAGGGATTTGATGTGGACGCAGTGGCCGATGACCGTATGGGTGTCAAGGGAAGCATTATTGATCGCATGGCGCGGCACGACGGCAGCGCCACAGTTCGTTCCGCACCTGGGGACGGCACCGAGGTACGACTGGAGATCAAGAGATGAGCGTGACACCGAACCAGCCCAGCGGACTGGGCACGACCAGCCAGCCCAGTGCCCAGGGCGCGAACGTCGAACGCAGGCCGTACAGTGTCGTGATCGTCGACGACCATGCCATGTTCCGCACCGGCGTCAAGGCCGAGATCGGCCGCTCAGTAGCAGTCGTCGGTGAGGCAGCCGATGCGGATCGGGCTATAGCCGTCGTGCTGCGGACGCAGCCGGATGTGGTGTTGCTCGACGTGCACCTGCCGGGCGGAGGCGGCGTTGAGGTCATCCGCAAGGTGCATGAGAAGAATCCCGAACAGAAGTTCCTCGCACTGTCCGTCTCGGACGCCGCGGAGGATGTCATCGGTGTGATCCGCGCAGGCGCCCGAGGCTACGTCACGAAATCGATCAGTGGCAGCGAGTTGGTCGACGCGGTCCGCCGTGTCGCGGAGGGCGATGCGGTCTTCTCGCCGCGCCTGGCCGGGTTCGTGCTGGATGCCTTCTCCGGATCGATTGATCTTGCGACGGTTGATGAAGATCTTGATCGACTGTCCCAGCGTGAGCGTGAGGTGATGCGGCTGATCGCCCGCGGCTACGCGTACAAGGAGGTCGCACGAGAGTTGTTCATCTCGATCAAGACCGTCGAGACACACGTGAGCAGCGTGCTGCGCAAGTTGCAGCTCTCCAATCGCCACCAGCTGACTCGCTGGGCCACCGACCGGCGGCTCGTTTAGCGTTTGGCGAAAAGTCATGCTTTCCGGGCAGTAGCTTCGACGATTTGACCGACCTCGGCCATTAGTGTCGGGCCATGCAGCTCGCCTACCAGATCTTGGTGCTGGTTCACCTGATCGGCTTCGCTGCACTCTTCGGTGGATCTCTCATCCAGCTGAGGTCTAAGGAGCCTGAGGTCAACGCCGCGATGCTGCACGGCTCGTCGACGCTTCTGATCACCGGGCTCGCGCTCGTCACGCTGGAGGAGATTGGCCCCGATTCGGTCAACCACCTGAAGATCGCCATCAAGCTGATCACCACGGCGATGATCGTGCTACTGGTCGCTAAGAACCGAAAGTTCGCCTCGATTCCGCGCGGGCTTTGGGCGCTGATCGGCGGACTCACAATTGCCAACGCCGCAGTCGCTGTGCTGTGGCAGTAAGGTCGGTCGTGAGGTGAAGTCGTGACCGAACATTGTCGTGCCGTTAGGGGTCTGCTCGGATGAGGCTTTCGGCTCGAGTGGACTATGCGCTTCGGGCGATGTCAGAGCTGGCCGCAGCCGAGGCGCCGCGCACCGTGGAGCAGCTATCCGAGGCGCAGCGAATACCCAACAAGTACCTGGAAAGCATCCTTGGTGAGCTGCGTCGTACCGGCCTGCTTCGAAGCCAGCGCGGCCCGGAGGGTGGATACCGGCTGGCCAGGCCAGCGGACAACATCAGCATCGCCGACGTGATACGCGCTCTTGATGGCGAGCTGGCGAACGTACGCGGGAGCCGACCAGAGAACTTGGCCTACATTGGCTCGGCCGCTGCACTTCAGGAGGTCTGGATCGCATTGCGCGCCTCTGAGCGGGCCATCCTGGAGGGAGTCACTTTGGCTCACGTCGTTGCTGGCGAAATGCCGAAGCCGGTCGCCGCACTTGTTGCGAATCCTGCCGCCTGGACCTGATCGTCGCCCCGCTTCTTGAGACCTCCGTCGACCCTCGTTTCCGAGATCGGATACGGTTCTCGGTTTGTTTGCCGGCTTTGTCGATGCCACTGGCGGCGGCGGCTGGGGTCCGGTCGCCACGCCGGCGCTGCTCAGTGGTGGGCGTTTAGAGCCGCGTAAGGTTGTCGGCTCCGTCGATACGGCCGAGTTCGCGGTTAGCGTCGCAGCCAGCCTGGGCTTTCTGATTGGCATCGGCGCGGCGGGGATTCACTGGGGATTTGCCATCGCCCTGCTGGTCGGCGGTCTGATCGCCGCTCCGCTGGCCGCCCTGCTGGTGAGGATCGCGCCCGCCCACTTGCTTGGCGTAGCGGTGGGCGGTCTGATAGTGCTGACGAACGGACGTACGCTCATGGGCGGATTCGAGGTACCAAGCTCGGCTCGGATTCCGGTCTATGTTGCGATCCTGCTTGTTACTGCCGGGAGCCTCTATGTGGCAGCGCTACGCGCCAAGCTAAGGACCGCTGCCGCCCCCGCGGAAGGAGACCTGGAAGCGACCAACGCCTGACGAGCTGAGGTCCGGTGCTAGAGGAGCGGGCGTAACGGGGTCAGGACGGTTTCGGAGAACTTCACCAAGGCGCGCCGGCGCTGCCAGTTTTCAAGCGTCAGCTCAACGGTGTTGGTGGAGTCGATCGCAAATATCTCCTCCATTTGCCGGGCCACGTCGCGGTTGAAAGCCTCCATGTTGATCTCATAGTTGCCAAGCAGGCTTATCCGATCGATGTTCGCGGTTCCGATGGTCGACCACTGGCTATCGATTGTGGCGGTCTTCGCGTGCACCATCGCTCCCTGATACAACAGCAGCCGTACGCCGTTGCGGAGCAGGTGGCTGTAGAAGCCGCGGGACAACCAGTCAGCCACGATGTGGTTGGACTCTGCCGGGATGATGATCCGTACGTCGACACCTCGCCGTGCCGCTCGGACAAGGGCGGTCAGTACGTCGCTGTCGGGGATGAAGTAGGCGTGTGTCATGTAGATGTGATGAGACGCTCGGTCGATCGCATTCAGATAAATGCCACGAATTGGGTAGACCATGTTGCGCGGAATGTTGCGATGAATACGGATTTCCGGCTGCCAGCTTGCGCTGCCGAAGTCGGGCAGTGCAGCCCGGTGCCGTCCTGACCAGAGATTCCAGAAGTCGACGAATGCGTTCTGCACATCCCAGACGATGTCGCCAGTGAGCCGCGCGTGGGTGTCACGCCAGTCCGTGGCGTACAGGCTGCCGATGTTGTAACCGCCGAGGAAGCCGACGTCGTCGTCGACCACCAGCAGCTTGCGGTGGTCCCGCCCGGTGTTGCGCGGAAATCGGAAGCCGGAAGCGATGAGCGGATGGCGACGGACCGCGATGTTCTTGGGGAAAACGAAGAAAGAGCGCGGGACGACGAGGTTGGCGAACTCGTCGAAGACCACATAGACCTTGACACCGCGATTGGCTGCCTCGATCAATGCGTCCTTGAACGCTTGACCGACGGCATCGGCCTTCCAGATGAAGCTCTCGAAGAAGATCCGCGACTTGGCCTGATTGATGGCGTGCAGCATGTCGCGATAGAGGTCTTCGCCGTAGGTGTAGACGGTTACTTCGGAGCTGCCTACAGTCACCGAGCGCGGTGAGAGGCGCGGGAATGCGGCGGGTTTGCGGAGTTTCTTACGTCGATAGTCGACGACTGCCAGGGCGAGTAAGGTGGCTCCCTGCACTACGACAACCGCCTGCACAATGCGCTTGAGCAGCGTACCGAGCGAAATTGATGGCACGCGCATAGCGCCAATTTACGCTGGCAATGAGCGGATTAACCGTGGTGAGGCTATGTCGTTGCTGACGTCTAGGGTGGGCTGGTCATGAAGAAACTTTGCGGGAACAAAGCAAACCCCTGCGCTAGCGACGAGTGGCGATGACGAGTACGACGGAAGCGAGACCGGCCCGAGCCCGATTGACGGCTGAACAGCTGCTCGACGGACTCAACCCACCTCAGCGGGAAGCGGTGCTGCACGAGGGCGGCCCAGTTCTTGTGGTGGCTGGTGCGGGCTCGGGCAAGACCCGCGTACTGACCCGACGGATCTGCTATCTGGTGACTCAGCGCCGGGCACACCCGGCCTCGATTCTCGCCATTACCTTCACCAACAAGGCGGCGGCCGAGATGCGCGGCCGGGTGATGGACTTGGTGGGCAATCGCGCCAAGCTGATGTGGGTCTCAACCTTCCACTCCGCGTGCGTTCGCATCCTGCGATCGGAGATCGGCCGATTCAATATCTCTCGAACGTTCTCGATCTATGACGATGCCGACTCCAAGCGGCTGATGCAGTTGGTGGCTCACGATCTTGATCTTGATCCGAAGCGCTTCCCGGTGCGGGCGATCATGAACTGGGTGTCGGGCTGCAAGAACGAGCTTGTCGATCATGAGTCGGCGGCTTCGCGAGCGCGCTCACCCATTGAGGAGAGCTACGCGGAGGCGTACCGGGAGTATCAGCGGCGCCTGATCGCTGCTAACGCGCTGGACTTCGATGACCTGATCATGACGACGGTGCATCTGTTCCAGGCCTTTCCAGACCTTCGCGAGCAATATCGCCGGCGCTTTCGGCATGTGCTCGTTGATGAATACCAGGACACTGACCATGCCCAGTACGTCCTGATCCGGGAACTCTGTGCGGTCGATCCTCAACCCGATCCGGATATTGTCGCCGTCGAGCCGCCGGAGCTGATGGTGGTGGGTGACTCGGATCAGTCGATCTACGCCTTTCGCGGTGCGACGATTCGCAACATCAACGACTTCGAGTCCGACTTCCCCGGTGCGCGAGTGATCCTGCTCGAGCAGAACTACCGGTCGACGCAGACCATCCTGAGTGCTGCCAATGCCGTTATCACACGTAATGAGAACAGGAAGCCGAAGAATCTCTGGTCCGATGCCGGCGACGGTGAGCAGCTCGTCGGCTACGTCGCCGACAGCGAGCATGACGAGGCGCAATTCGTGGCTGCGGAGATCAGGCGGCTTAATGAAGAGGGCGGGCACCGGTATGGCGATGCCGCGGTGTTCTATCGGACCAATGCGCAGTCCCGAGCCTTCGAAGAGGCGTTCATCCGGGTCGGTATGCCGTACAAGGTGGTCGGTGGCGTTCGGTTCTACGAGCGACGGGAGGTGCGCGATGCCATCGCCTACCTCCGCGCCATTGCCAACCGAGCCGATGATGTCTCACTCCGACGCATCTTGAACGTTCCCAAACGGGGGATCGGTGATCGGGCGGAAGCCGCCGTGGCCGACCTGGCGACTCGGGAGGGCACGAGCTTCGGTGATGCGCTGCGCCGCGTCGATGAGATTCCCGGTTTGGCGTCCCGCTCACTGACTCAGCTGAAGGCGTTCGCCCGATTCCTCGACGACCACGAGGCCATGGTGGCCGAGGGGATGCCGGCCGATGCCATCTTGACGAGCGTGCTGGATCGGTCGGGATATCTTGCCGAGTTGCACAACTCCACCGATCCCCAGGACGAGACCAGGTTGGAGAACCTCAGGGAGCTGATCACGGTTGCGCGGGAGTTCGTCACTGGCGTCGCAGCTCTGACGGTGCCGGAGGAGGAGCTGGACGCATTCGGAATGCCGGGCGACTCCGGAATTGCCCCGGAAGGTGACCTGGCTGTCGCACTGGATCCAGAGGTCGATCTGGCGGCGGGCGCGGCAGAGCCGGATGCGTCCCTGGGCGCCTTCCTGGAGCGAGTGGCGCTCGTCGCGGATTCCGATCAGATACCGCACGCTCCGGACGAGTCAGATGCCGGCGTCGTCACCCTGATGACCCTGCACACTGCGAAAGGCCTGGAGTTCGACACGGTTTTTCTTACCGGCTGTGAGGACGGTGTTTTTCCTCATCAGCGGGCGATCGCCGACCGCACCGGCAACGAGCTGGCAGAGGAACGGCGGCTGGCGTACGTCGGCATCACGCGCGCCCGCAAGCGGCTCTACATCTCTCGAGCCATCGCCCGGTCATCCTGGGGCTCTCCGCAACACAACCCGCCAAGCCGGTTCCTCAACGAGCTGCCGAGCCAGCTGGTCGATTGGCGGCGTACCGAAGCAGCAGTCACCAGTTGGCGAAACACCTCCGCAACAGCTACCCAGACCTGGCGCAACGCCGTGGGCTACGGCGCGAAGCCGACTGTCCGGCAGATTCCAACTTTGGTCGCTGGAGACAGAGTGCTGCACACCACCTTCGGGATGGGCACGGTGGTCGCGACGTCCGGCGAAGGCGACAAGGCCATGGCAGATGTGGACTTTGGGTCAGCAGGGCTCAAGCGGCTGTCACTGCGGTACGCACCGCTGGAGAAGCTCTAGCTGCTCTTAAAAAGGGCCCGCTATAGCTTCACGCCGTGGGCGTTGAGCCATGGGACTGGGTTGACCGCACTGTAGACATCGCCGGGCTTAACGCCCGCCGGATAGACCTCGAGGTGGACGTGAGGCCCGAAGGTCCGTCCGGTCATGCCGATGGCCCCGACAATCTGACACGCCGACA
>DASRJV010000175.1:0-6045 GCA_035649295.1 Propionibacteriaceae bacterium | reverse complement strand
TGCTCGACGCCGTCATGAGCGCGGTGGAGAAGCACCCGACTACAAGATCGACTGTTCTGCGCTCGTACCACGCTTCAGCCAGCTCTCGCTCGTCCGCTACGGCGAACCGCACTCCACAGTCTTGGGCCACATCTCGGAGCCCAGCCAGCTGCCCGGCCGGCGCACTCGGATGCGGCTTGAAGGCAATGGAGCGATGGCCCGCCTCCACGCAACCTGAGACCAAGCCGCGTACAGGTCACGTTCCTCGCGCTCGCTCAGCAACCCGCTGGCTGCCAGGTGCTGACCAACGATCAAGGCAAGCCGCTCGTCGCGTGTAATCCCGACCTGGTTCGCAACCATCGTCTTGACGATCGCGCGGAAGCTCTCGCTCGAGATCAGGTCCGCATGCACGTGCTGCTCGCTGAGCAGCAGTGGCGTGACACCAGGGACAGCCTTCGGAAGCAGTGATGCGGCGTCGCGGTCGGCGCGCGCCTGCTGCACGATCCGCTCGAACGCGGTGATGAAGTCGAACTGACGCTCATCTCTGACTTGAGTCAGTGACGCCGAAACGTCTCTCCGGTAGCGGACTCCGTGCAGGCCGACCACCGCAAACGTGCGTGCGTGCAGGTGCAGCCTCCAGATCCAGGGTCGGTCTTCGCAGGTGCGCAGATCCTCATAGGAGCCCGGCAGTCCTGCATCGACTAGCCGTCGGTCGTAGACCCGGCCCACGCATATGGGGCGTCCACCGAACTTCGCACTCCCGGCCGACCAATGCCTGAGCGTGCTGGGCAGACCACCCCACGCGGCATATAGCTGGTGCGGTGCAAGAACCGCTGGCGGTCGCGGACCTGGACATGGTCGGTGCGAACGAAGTCGCAGCCAAGCCGTTCGATCACCGACAGCAGTGCCAGAAAGTGGCCCGGAGCAGCGACATCGTCGCCGTCGAGGAAGTGAGATAACGCCCACGAGCCGCCGACAGGCCCGCATTGCGGGCGGCCGAACGTCCCGCGTTGTGGCCAAGCCGGAGCAACTGAGAGCCACGCAGACGCTCAGCGCCATCGGCGAGGATGGAGGACGTGGCGTCGGTGGAGCCGTCGTCCACCAGCATGAACTCGATATCGGGTGAGGCGTTCTGTGCCAAGCTGGCGAGATTCTCCGGGGCGTATCGGTCGACGTTGAAGAACGGCACGATGATCGACAACTTGATCACTTTCTGGACCATAAGTAAGTGCCGAGGTCGATTGATGATCACAAGGTAAGTGCGCGGCGAACCCTCGGTGAACGCCTGAAGTGGCCCCTGCTGCGGGTTGTCGGACTGTTTGCCTGATGTTCAGATCGCAATGCCCGCCTGGCCACCTGCGCTGCCTACCGTCGTGATCACGAGAGAACTCGGGGGCGAGCGACCACTGGCCCCACTGAGGAGGTCCGATGGCAAGCAATTCATGGTTCACGGATGCCCCCTCCCGGCGGCTCCGCGACCGGGTGGTCGGTGTTGGGCACCCCGTCTACATCACGGGGGAAATCGGCATCAACCACAACGGTGACCTGACCAACGCAATCGCCCTGATCGACCAAGCAGCAGACGCCGGCTGCGATGCGGTCAAGTTCCAGAAGCGTGTGCCCGAGATCTGCACTCCACGTGACCAGTGGCAGATTGAACGCGACACGCCCTGGGGCCGGATGACATATATCGAATACCGGCACCGGGTGGAGTTCGGTGTTGAGGAGTACGCGGCGATAGACGAGCACGCCAAGCATCGCGGCATTGCCTGGTTCGCTTCTCCGTGGGATATCGACTCGGTCGACTTCTTGGAAGCGTTCGACGTACCGGCATACAAAGTAGCGTCGGCGTGCTTGACCGACGACGACTTGCTCCGGCGAATGCGAGCCACCGGTCGAACGATCATCCTTTCGACTGGCATGTCAACGATGCGGCAGATTCGGCATGCGGTCGAGGTACTCGGCAGCGACCACATCATCGTGTGCCACGCCACCAGCACCTACCCAGCCCACACCAACGAACTCAACCTCAAGATGATCTACACCTTGCAGGGCGAGTTCCCTAATGTCCCGATCGGGTACTCGGGACACGAAACCGGGTTGCAGACGACTCTGGCAGCAGTGGCCATGGGCGCAACCTTCGTCGAGCGGCACATCACGTTGGACCGCTCGATGTGGGGATCCGACCAGGCAGCCTCCGTCGAGCCGCAGGGTCTTACGCGGTTGGTGCGCGACGTACGGGTGATCAGCGACGCCATGGGCGATGGTGTCAAGCGGATCTACGACGGCGAGCGCGCCGCGATGAAGAAGCTGCGCCGAGTGCCTGGTGCGCTAGCGGAACAAGCTGATCTGATGGCCGCATCGTGAGCTTCTACGCCGGACCGGAGAGAGCGGCACTGGCATTGGTTGAGAGCCCAGCCCAACTTCTCAATGTGATCGAATTGGCGCAGCATGAGGAGGATCTTGCCGGGTTGAGGATCGCGGTCCTGGCACCCAATGCCGGACTCACGCGTACTCAGCTACGGTCGATGATGGCCTTGGCGCGCCAGGCCGGGCACCCGGTGGCCTGGTATGAACCGCGCCTCGGCGGAATGGCTGTTGCCCGCAGCGTCCGTGCGTTGGCCGGCGAGATGAACGGCGTCCAGCGGCTGGTGATTGGTGATCCCTATTCGGGAGTCATCCAGGTGATCATCGGTGTCACGAAGCTCTCTGAGGTGACCATCATCGATGACGGCACAGCCACGCTCGAATTTGCTCGTCAATGGGCTGCAGGAGAGCAGCTGTCACGCTGGCACCAGGTAGCGACACCTAGCCAGCGCCGACAGATTGCCACACTCGCACGAGATCAGATTGCCGGGACGGTACGGCGACGGCTCTCACCCGACTCGGGTTGCCGACTCCGGTTGTTCACCTGCATGCCAGTGGAATTGCCGCGAGTTCGAACCATCCGCAATGACTTCTCATGGCTGCGCGCCCGCCATCCGGCACCGCAGTTGAAGGCCAGCGCCGATCTGGTCGGAACATCGCTCGTCGAGTCAGGTGTTGTCAAAGCGGATCCCTACCTGACCGGAGTCGAGACTTTGATCACTCGCTTCCAGGCGGACCGATACTTTGCGCATCGCAAGGAAGCCAACTGGAAGCTCGACCTGATCGAACGAATGGGCGTCAGAGTCGTACGGCCCGCATTGCCGCTGGAGATCGTTGCCCGCCGGGGCCCCATCGGCCGCACCATCGTCAGCTTCCCTTCGACAGTGGTTCACACGCTGCCCACGGTGCTGGCGGAATCAGCTGTTGAGGTCGTCGTCTGCGAGATCGCGAATGACTGGTACCAGGCCGGAGCTACTGCGCGAGCCGACGACTTCCTTGGTCGGGTCGCCACCTCGGCGCAGCGGAGCCACCACCGCCTGGCGGCCGTCGCTGTCTGACGGCGCTTCGTGCAGCTGAGAAATCACATGCCTGACACGAGCAAAGAACCTATGAATTCACGAGTGATTGCGATCATTCCGGCACGAGGTGGTTCCAAAGGCGTGCCTGGCAAGAACCTTCGCCAGGTCGGCGGACGCAGCTTGGTTGTGCGCGCAGTCGACGCCTGCCGTGCCGCACGGCGGATAGCCGAGGTGTACGTCAGCACTGACGATGCCGAGATCGCGGCAAGCGCTGAAGTAGCCGGCGCAAAGGTGATCATGAGACCTGCCGAGCTGTCCGACGATACTGCCTCGTCGGAGTCGGCGTTGCTGCACGCCCTCGACCAGCTGATCATGGTGAATGAGGAGCCTGAGGTACTGGTCTTCGTACAGTGCACCAGCCCATTCATTGCTCCTGATGATCTTGATCGAGGTGTCGAGATGATCATCCATGATCATGCTGACTCGGTCTTCTCGGCTGTGGCCAGCTACGACTTCCTATGGCGCGGCAGCGGAAGCTTCGGTGTGGTGACGGGACAGAACCATGACCCCGCAGTCCGGCCGCGACGTCAGGAGCGAGAACCCGACTTCCGCGAGACGGGGGCGTTCTATGTCATGTCGGCAACAGGCTTCCGCGCTGCACGACATCGCTTCTTCGGACGTACCGCCGTGGTACAGGTGCCTGAGCTGACCGCAGTCGATATCGACCACCTCCACGACCTGGCCTTGGCGGGCGCGCTGGCCCAAGTGATGGAGCCGCCGCAGGATATCGATGTCGATGTGGTGATCACCGACTTTGACGGCGTTCACACTGACGATTCCGTCACTGTTGCGCAGGATGGTCGCGAGTCGGTCCGCGTCAGCAGGGCCGACGGGCTTGGGGTTGAGCGGCTGCTATCGATTGGCATACCGCTACTGATTGTCTCCAAGGAGATCAACCCAGTCGTCGGAGCCCGCGCGGCCAAGCTGCGTGCCGAAGTTGCGCAGGGCGTATTGGACAAGCGCTCCGTGGTGCGCGACTGGCTGGCAGCTCACAGCATTCCCCTGCATCGTGCTGCCTATCTCGGCAATGATGTCAATGATCTTGGTCCAATGGGCCTGGTTGGCTGGCCTGTTGCGGTTGCCGATGCTCATCCATCCGTTCGCCAGGCGGCGCGACTCGTGCTCGCGCAATCAGGGGGTCATGGGGCAGTCCGAGAGCTCTGCGACCTCGTCATCGAGCACCGCCAACGCGCCGCGCGTGCCAAAGACCGTGCAACCGGCGAAGGTAAGGCCACATCCCGGCGGGAATCATCAGGCGAAGCCGCCGGCGTGCTCGCCTCCACAGGGGGGTTCTCGAGTTAGGCCGCTGCGGCAACTGGCCAGCTGCCCGCAGCTCGAGTAACTGGTTGAGCAGTTCCAGCCAGTTGTTCTCTTCGGCCGAATGGAAATAGTTCGCCGTCAACCACCGCGGATCGGGCTGGCAGAGTCTGCCGGAGCGAAGATCATCCAGCGTTCCCAGGCAGCCCGATTCTTCGTATACGAGATTGAACATCTCCGCCGACACTCCGAAATCGGAGATGATCAAGGTAGGGCGATTCATGGCCATCGCCTCGAGTGCCGCGGTCGAGGAGACGGTGACGAGGCCACGCGAGCTGCGCAGTGCGCCATGCATGGAGCCTCCGACGAAGCCGACGGCGTCGGCGGCGAGGCGGCGCCGCGCCACCAGGTCGTTCATGATCTCCGGATAGGACCAGGTCTCTCTGTGCGTCTGCTGTTCCTCTGACCAGGCGCGGAGCTTGACGACGGCAGACCCGGCGTCGGCCATTGCCAGCAAGATCTCTTCCCGGTGCTCTCGCCTCATCGGCACCTTCGCCTGAGCAGCGAACACGAGGTTGGGTCCGAGCTCCGGATCAGGCCGAGGCTCGGTCTCGCGGGCGGGCAAGAAGGGCAATGTCGCCAACCCGAAGATGAGATGTGGCGCACGTCGAGCACCTATGTCGGCGAACTCGGCGACCTCGCGCTTGCTATGCACCAAAAAAAGGTCACAGGCAGCGCGGGAGGTCACTGCGCGGTGAGTCGCCGGCACACTGATACCTGGCAGACCGGTGACGAGCACTGGCCTGGTTCGGCCGGCCAAGACTCTCTGTGCCGTCAGCGCGGCTACTACGGGCCCGGTGCATGCCAGCAGTACCACGTCAGGACGCTCGAGGCGGATTCGGCGTCTGAGCGCAGCGAACGACACAGATTCCACTGGCCGGCTGCCGACCGCCCGAATTTGGGCCTGAGACGGCATGACTGGGTTCTGGATAAGCAACTGCGTGGATTCCCAGAGGCTGGGGAGCGCATCCAGTGTTGTGGTGCTCCACTTGAGATAGGAGTCAGTGTCCGCAATAGCCAGCACGCGGACGGTCGCGGCGATTGCGGCTGCGGGTTCAGGGCGCACAGCACATTTGCTCATTCATGGTCAGCAGGAACCTATGAGGACTTGGTGTCCGGATGCGCAGCCTGCAATGAACGTCACGTGAACTCTCAACTCGGATTTGGGTCCGGCTGCTGGCCTAGACTCACGCAGGTATCAACGCATCAGCCCCTGCCCATGCTTGGCCGCACCCATGCCAACCGCAGCGCGGTCACCTGCCATCTCAAGTGCGACAGCGCATGCGCGCACCCTACTTCCAAC
>DASRJV010000174.1:0-2049 GCA_035649295.1 Propionibacteriaceae bacterium | reverse complement strand
ACGATGCCGAGCGTCTCGCCCTTGTACAGCTCGAAAGAGACTCCGTCGACCGCTTTGACGTGCCCGACCGTACGCCGCAACACGCCGGCCTTGATCGGGTAGTACTTGACGAGGTTCTCGGCCTTGAGTACGACCTCGCCGGTCTGCACAGGAGGGACGTCCAGGTTCGCATGGCTCATTGAATTTAACCTCTGTCCGGCGGCTGAAAACCCTCCCCGGTGGGGATCGTGGGACCGATCACCGGTTCGGGACCGAATTCGACATGTGCTTCGACATCCTCTGTGGTCTGAGTCACCTCAAGCTCTGGACTATGTGCTAGCAGCAGCTCTGAGAAGTGGCACGCCGCGAGTCGTTGCCGGGTGACCTCCCGCAATGGCGGGGGTGGGTCTGACCGGCAGATGTCTTGTGCGTAGTGGCAGCGCGGGTTGAAGGGACATCCGGGCGGGATGTTCATTAGGTTGGGCGGGAGGCCGCCAATCGCGGAGAGTGTCTCGCCCTTCTGATCAAGTCGAGGGATCGAGTCGAGCAGGCCTTTGGTGTAAGGATGGGCAGGTTGCGCGTACAGCTCAAAGGCATCGGCCTGCTCCACAATGCGACCGGCGTACATCACGGCGATCCGATCCGCCACGTCGGCCACGACGCCGAGGTCGTGAGTGATCAGGATGAGGCCCATCTTGCGTTCCTCCTGCAGGTCTTTCAGAAGCTGCATGATCTGGGCTTGGACTGTCACGTCCAGCGCAGTTGTCGGCTCATCGGCGATCAGCACAGCGGGATCGAGTGCGATCGCCATGGCGATCATGATGCGTTGCCGCATGCCGCCGGAGAACTGGTGTGGATAGGCCTTGACACGCTGCGCAGCTCCCGGGATCTGCACCCGCTGCATGAGCCGGATGGCCTGGGCCTGCGAGTCGGACTTGTTCATGCCGCGGTGTTTGCGGAACATCTCCGCGATCTGCCAGCCGACGGGGAAGACCGGGTTGAGCGCGGACAGGGCGTCTTGAAAGACCATCGAGATCTCCGGTCCGCGGACCCGGCGGCGGTCCTCCTCGCTCATCACCAGGAGATTTTTCCCGCAATAGCGCACCTCACCACCGGTGACGAATCCGGGTGGGGTGTCCAGGATTCCCATGATGGCCTGCGCGGTGACCGACTTCCCGGATCCGGACTCACCCAGGATGGCCAGCGTCTCGCCTTCATGGAGCTCGAATGAAACGCCATTGATGGCCTTGGCCACTCCGTCGCGGGTACGGAACTCCACTTGGAGCTCATCGACCTCGAGCAGAAGTCCGTCGACCGGCTGCCAAGCACCCTTGCTATCGAGAACCTCGACCTTGCCACCACTTCCGACGGTGACTGACATGCCCGCCTCCTCAGCGCAGTCTCGGATCGAGGGCGTCGCGGACGACGTCACCCAGCATGATGAACGACAACACAGTCAGCGACAGGAACAGGCTGGGGAACAGCAGCATGTGCGGCGCTACCCGGATCAGACCGAGCCCGGAGGCATCGGAGATCATGTTCCCCCACGAGATCACTGGCGGCTGCAGGCCGACACCAAGGAAGGACAGCGAGGCCTCGACCGAGATGAACACACCGAGGTTGATCGTGGATACCACGATCACCGAGGCGACCGAATTGGGCAGGATGTGGGAGTTGATAATGCGCCACGGCGAGGCGCCGAGCGCCCGTGCCGCTTGGACATAATCGTTCGGCTTGACCTGGAGCACGCTGGCGCGCATCAGCCTCGTGATGGTCGGCCAGGCAAGGATCGCGATGACGAAAGCGACCTTGCCCACGGCGATCGCGAAGGGGGTGTCGATCTGGTTGGGAAACGTGTAGAGGAACAGGAGTCCACCGAGGAAAATCGGAATCGCCAGGAAAATCTCGGCAATTCGCCCGATCACGGAGTCGAGCCAGCCGCCGCGGTAACCAGCAATGATCCCTACCGCAGACCCGAAGATCAGGGTGAACAACGTGGCCAGAATGCCGACGCTGACCGAGGCTCGGGCACCATACACGGTTCGTGTGTATACGTCGTATCCCTGCGCG
>DASRJV010000173.1:0-3816 GCA_035649295.1 Propionibacteriaceae bacterium | reverse complement strand
GCGCACGGTCTTGCCGTGGTGATCGAGAACGGTCAGCCGCTGGGCACGGTGAGTGAGGTTGACGCTGCCGGCGTCGATCGATTTGCCCAGGTGCACCAAGTCATGTCGGGCGACTTGTTGATCACCTCTCCGGAGTCATCGCCGACCGAAATCTTCGACGAGCTGACGCACCGGCACCTCGAGGTGGCGCTCGTCATGGAGAACGAAAAGCTGCTCGGCGTGATCACGCGCAAGCACGCGCTGCGCTCCACCCTGTACCGCCCTACCCTGGATCCTGATGGTCGGCTGATGATCGGCGCTGCCCTCGGAATCAACGGCGATGTTGCTGTGCGGGCCGATGCGTTGCTCGATGCCGGGATCGATGTTCTGGTCGTCGACACGGCGCACGGTCACCAGGAGCGGATGCTGGAGTCGCTGAAGGCGGTACGCGAGGTGCGGGACCGGCTGGCGGATACCCGCGGACGACGAGTCCCACTGGTTGCCGGCAACGTGGTCTCCGCTGACGGAGTCAACGACCTGGTGGGCGCCGGTGCGGATGTCATCAAGGTCGGAGTCGGTCCAGGGGCCATGTGCACCACTCGAATGATGACTGGTGTGGGCCGACCCCAGTTCAGCGCTGTCCTGGAGTGCGCCGAGGCGGCCCGTGCAGCGGGTCGATCGATCTGGGCCGACGGCGGCGTACGCCACCCGCGGGACGTCGCGCTCGCGCTGGCAGCTGGGGCCGGGAGCGTGATGATCGGCTCATGGTTCGCCGGGACGTACGAGAGCACCGGCAATCTGATGACCGACGCTGAAGGTCGGATGTACAAGGAGTCGTACGGGATGGCCTCGGCGCGCGCAGTGAAAATGCGCACCAAGGACTCCTCTGGGTTCGATCGGGCGCGGTCGGCACTTTTCGAGGAGGGCATCTCGACCGGACGCATGTATCTGGATCCTGAGCGTCCGAGCGTCGAGGATCTCATCGACTCCATCGTGGCGGGCCTGCGCAGCAGCTGCTCCTACGCCGGTGCCTCCAACCTCGAGGAGTTCCACGAGCTGGCGGTGGTGGGCGTGCAGTCCAATTCGGGCTATGAGGAGGGGCGCCCGATCCACATCAACTGGTAGGCCTCTTCCGCCTTTGCCGTTGCGCTCCCCTGTCGCGGGTTAGCTATCGATGCGGTGGGCCGTGCCGCTGACGCGTACGCCGGGCTCGCCACCGATGACGCTTACGTCAATCTCGCTCGTCCGGCCCATGTCCACGCCCTGGATGATCTTGAAGCTGGCAGTCTCCTCAATCATGCCGAGCTCTCGAAGGTAGCCGCCAAATGCTGCCGCTGCGGCACCGGTTGCGGGATCCTCAACGACTCCGCTGCCGGCGAATGGATTGCGAGAGTGGTAGCGCTTCTTGGACTCTGGCCACACCAGCTGCACGGTGATCAATTCGTGGTGCCGCATCAATTTCGCCAAAGCGTCGAAGTCGTAATCGAGATCGGCCAACCGCTCCCTGCTCCGGGTCACCAGTACCAGGTGCTCCGAACCCGCGTTGGCCAGCATTACCGGATAGGCGGGGTCGAGGTCCTCGGGTGACCAGCGGAGTGCACACAGCACCGCAGATACAAGATCAGGCTCCGGATTGGACACCCGTGGCGCGACGCTCGTCAACTCCGCCACAAGATCACCACCGTCCTTCAGGAAGGTTGTGATGCTCACGAAGCCGGCCGGCGTATGAAAGATCAGCTCGGCTGCGGGAGAGAGCTCGACCAGCGCGACCGCAGAAGCGACTGTTGCATGTCCGCAGAACGGCACCTCCCGCTTCGGTGAGAAGTAACGCACGTCGTACACGTTGGGCTCGTCGGGCCTCGCTACCAGAAACGCCGTCTCTGAATAGCCGACATCAGCCGCGATGGCCTGCATGTCCGTGCCGGCGAGGCCTCTGGCGTCCAGAACCACCCCGGCTGGGTTGCCTCCCTGGCCACCGACAGTGAACGCCGCATAGCGCAGCACCTCAGTCACGCTGCAACTCTCTTGATCAGCGCCTCAGGCAGTTGCAAAACGATTGGCCGACCGGGCGCGAGCCTTGGCCGCCTCTACCTCTCGGTTCTTGGGCGGCGCCGCTGACACGAGATCATGCAACAGGTGTTGGGTCGCATGCGCGATCTCACTGACGGCCCGATTGAATGCTTCCTCGTTGGCCTTCGACGGCTTAGACGTCCCCGCTATCTTGCGCACGTACTGCAATGCCGCGTCATGCACCTCAGCGCTACTCGCCGGCGGCTCAAAGTTATGCAACGGTCTGATATTTCGACACATCGCTCTATTGTGCACGAAGTGATTCAAGACGCCCTTCGACAAGCTCAGGGCGTATACAGCCGCGTGTAACTAGAGTCGGCGGCCCCTCTGCGAGGCGCCCGGTAGGGCTCACCGGGCCAATGCCAGAGGCTAAGACGCTTGAATCCGTACCACCCGCGAACCGCAGATCAACTGCATACTGAGCCCACACCCTCTGGCATTGGCCGGTGAGCCCTACCGAGAAGCCGAGCGGCAAAGGACGGCCGACTCAGTGCGCGTGGTCTCCGCGGTAGAACTCGTAAAGCAGCCCGGTCAAGGTGATGAAGCCGAAACCGAAGCCAATAAGCATGAGCCACCATCCGAAGACGGGAGCTAAGACAACAGGCACGAAGGTGAGTGAGAGAAACAGCGGCCACTTGCTCTGCGGCGGAAAGAAGCCCAGCTCCCCCGCACCTTCGGCGATCTCCCCGGTCTTCCTGTCCTCGGGCCGCGGCTCCATCCGGCCCGCCACAAGCAGGAGGTAGACCCAGATCATCAGCACCAGCAATGTCGTCATGATCAACGCGACGGTTCCGGTGATCTCAGGCACCCCGTTGGCGTCCGCCGTGAGCAGCCAGTAGATCGGCGTGACGATGAGCATGAAGATTGTCAGGGATCCGAAGATCCAAGCCTCAACCTTCACCGCTGATCCTCCTCAGGTTCGGGTGAGTGTCCATGGTGCGTCGAGTCATACTGCGCCGCTAGATCATCGGTGTCACCAGCCACCCGGTGGACAAGTTCTGCCCTCCGACCGGTGTCCTGACCGGCGTCGACGGTTGTCTCGTCGAACTCCTCATCACCGCCGCCGTACTCCAAAAGCGCAACCTCTGGATGGTGCAGGTCGAACGCTGGGGACTCCGAGCGGATCTTGGGCAGCTGGGTGAAGTTGTGGCGCGGCGGCGGGCAGGTTGTCGCCCACTCGAGCGAGCGACCCCAACCCCACGGGTCGTCACTGTTCACCTTCGGGTTGTTCCGGCTCTTCCAGACATTCCAGAGGAAGACCAGAGTGGAGCCGCCCAGCAGGAACGCGCCTGCCGAGGAGATCTGGTTCCCGATGGTGAAACCGTCGCTGGGCAGGTAATCCGCATAGCGGCGTGGCATTCCCTCGGCACCAAGCCAGTGCTGGATGAGGAATGTGGTGTGGAATCCGATGAAGAGCAGCCAGAAGTGGATCTTGCCCAGCGTCTCGTCCAGCATCTTGCCGGTTAGCTTCGGCCACCAGAAGTAGAAGCCAGCGAACATCGCGAAGACGACCGTGCCGAAGACCACGTAATGGAAGTGCGCCACAACGAAGTAGCTGTCAGAGACCGCGAAATCCAGTGGTGGGCTGGCCAAGATGATGCCCGTCAGCCCGCCGAAGAGGAAGGTGGTCAAGAAGCCGACCGCCCAGAGCATAGGCGTTCGCATGGCGATATTGCCGCCCCACATCGTCCCGACCCAGTTGAAGAATTTCACACCCGTAGGTACCGCAATCAGGAAGGTCATAAAGGAGAAGAACGGTAGGTTGAC
>DASRJV010000172.1:0-6272 GCA_035649295.1 Propionibacteriaceae bacterium | reverse complement strand
AAGATTTCACGGTCGTGGTCGTCGGTTCAGTACGCGCGGTGGCCCGTCCGGCGATCTTCACCTCGGAGGATCCGCCTGGCGGGGGGCCCGCGGCGGCACTCGTCGCCGGGCTGCGACGAGCGCTGACCGAATCGAGTGACGTCATCGTCACACTCCCAGCGGATATGCCGCTTGGCGGCCAAGCAGCCAGCACGTTGTTGCGCCGCCTCGATATCGAATCAGACGCTCAGGCGGTTGTCGGTATTGATGCAGGAGGCCAGGAGCAACCGCTGCAGTTGGCGTTGCGGCCGGCTGCAGCACGTGCCTTGGTCAGAGCCGCGGGACCGGGTGCTGCCGCCGGTGTCTCGGCTCGCCGGCTACTCGATGCGTTGCGACCTGGCTTGGTCACACAACACCTCGAGGGAGCAGAGCTTTGGGACATCGATACGCCTGATCAACTGCTCGCCTGGCAATTGCGATCCTCATCAGCGGTGTCATCGATCCTCGAGCTGGCAAGTCAGCGCCGACCGAGACTTGACCGGCCGGTTGTGATTGCGATTGACGGCCCAAGCTGCTCAGGAAAATCGATCTTGGCAACCGCGGTCGCACTTCGATCCGGAGCTTCAGTGCTGGAAGGGGACGACTTCTATCGGAACACCCTGCCGACACTGACTGTGCCGCAGCGGGTGGCAATGTCAGACCTCGGTGTAGTCGATGCGGTGATCGATTGGGCGCGGCTCCGCGATGAGGCGCTGCTGCCCTTGCGAGCCAATCAGGCGGCTGCATTCCAGCCGTATGACTGGGATGCCGACGATGGGCGGTTGGCACCACTCAAAACCATTCCGGCCGCTGATCTGGTCATCGTCGAGGGCGTTTACGCCGCGCGGCCAGAACTGGCCGACCTCATTGATCTTGCGGTCTATCTGGGCGTCGATCCGCAAGTCCGCGCCCAGCGCTACACCGAGCGCGAGGACGACCCGGATTGGCAGCGTTTCTGGGAGCGCGGCGAGACCCACTATTTCAACGTCGTCCGACCACCCGCGAGCTTCGACATCCAACTCGACGATCAAGATTTACGCAACGTCGGTGATGTCTAAATATGCAGGTTCTTCCTTACATAGTTGAGGTCTGACGCGGCCGTCGTGTCTTTGGGCCCAAGACGACGGGGTGTCCCTGGGAGTCGTAGACTCGTGCATGATGACTTAGTGAAGTTTTTCACTAAGTCTCGGGAACGCCAGGAGATGCCATGTCGGTGAACGGGCAGATGCGCCCTGAGCCTGTCGAAGGGCGCGCTTCGACAAGCGCCGTCCTGAGCTCGTCGAAGGGCTCAGCGCACATCACTGACGCTGATGTCATCGTCGTCGGCGCCGGTCCAGCCGGCTCGGCAACGGCGACCCATCTGGCTCGGCATGGTCTTCGCGTCTCACTGCTGGAGAAGAGCCGGTTCCCACGAGAGAAGGTCTGCGGCGACGGTTTGACACCACGCGGCACCCGGCAGCTGATCAGGTTGGGGATCGACACCTCTGAGGCGGCCGGTTGGCTACACAACAAGGGCTTGCGGATATATGGCGGCGAACGTCCCTTCCAGCTGGAGTGGCCCGATCTTGCTGACTTCCCGTCGTACGGTCTGGTCCGGCCACGCGCCGACTTTGACCAATTGCTCGCGCGTCACGCGGTGGCAGCAGGAGCCACGCTGCATGAGCTCAGCAATGTGGTTGAGCCGATCGTCGACTCCCGCACCGAGCGAGTGGTGGGCGTCCGCACCAAGGACGGCCGCCAATTCACCGCACCGATCGTCGTGGCCGCAGATGGAAATTCGACGCGGTTGAGCCTGGCCATGGGGCTGAATCGGCGCGACGACCGGCCCATGGGCGTCGCCGTACGCACCTATTACACGAGTCCGCGTCATCGCGACGACTACCTGGAGTCTTGGCTGGAGCTCTGGGAAGGCAAACCCGGAAAGAGCGCGCTGCTGCCGGGATACGGGTGGATCTTCGGTATGGGCGACGGTACCTGCAACGTCGGTCTGGGGATCTTGAACACGTCCTCCGCCTTCGGCAAGACCGATTACAAAGATCTGCTCAAGCGCTGGCTCGACAACACGCCGCCGGAGTGGGGTTTCCGGAGTGAGAACATGATCACCCCGGTACGGGGAGCGGCGCTCCCCATGGGCTTCAACCGTCAGCCTCATTATGAGCGCGGCCTGCTGCTGGTGGGTGATGCCGGTGGCATGATCAACCCCTTCAACGGCGAAGGCATCGCGTACGCCATGGAGTCCGCCGAGATCGCGGCGAGCGCAATGGCAGAGGCGCATCAGCGTGGCCCCGGCAGTCCGGCGGCGGAGCGGGCGCTGGAGTCATATCCAGCCAAGCTCAAGGCGGAGCTCGGCGGCTACTACACCTTGGGCCGCGCCTTCGTGAAACTCATCGGCCATCCAGCAGTGATGCGTGTCTGCACCACGTACGGGCTACCCCGCCGGAGGCTGATGCGGTTCACCCTGAAACTGCTCGCGAATCTGACAGATGCCCGAGACGGGGATGCCATGGATAGGTTGATCAATTCGCTGTCCAGGATTGCGCCAGCGGCATGATCATCTCGTATTTCTATGGAAGGAGAGCTGGTCGGTGAGTCCGTACATCGGAATCGTGATCTTGCTGGCGATTGCCTCGGGCTTTGTTGCGCTGACCATTCTGACCAGCGTGCTGGTTGGTCCCGGACGCTATAACCGGGCCAAGTACGACTCGTACGAGTGCGGCATCGAGCCCACCCCGCAGCCCGTCGGTGGCGGCCGGTTTCCAGTCAAGTACTACATCACCGCCATGCTCTTCATCGTTTTCGACATCGAGATCGTTTTCCTCTACCCGTGGGCTGTCGCGTTCGACGAGATGGGACTTTTCGCGCTAGTTGAGATGATCTTGTTCATTGGCACGGTCTTCATCGCCTACTTCTACGTGTTGCGACGGGGCGGGCTGGATTGGGATTGAGAATGCGAGCAATCAGGAGTGTTGGCTGAGATGGGCCTCGAGGAGAAGCTTCCCAGTGGTGTGCTGCTGACCACCATTGAGAACCTGTTCGGCTATATGCGGAGTGCGGCGTTTTGGCCCGCCACCTTCGGTTTGGCCTGCTGCGCCATCGAGATGATGACCTACGGCGCGCCACGCTACGACTCCGGTCGTTGGGGGCAGGAGGTGTTCCGCGCCTCACCTCGCCAGGCCGACCTGATGATCGTTGCCGGTCGAGTAAGCCAGAAGATGGCGCCGGTACTGCGCCAGATCTATGACCAGATGCCCAACCCGAAATGGGTGCTCGCCATGGGTGTGTGCGCCAGTACTGGTGGCATGTTCAACAACTATGCGATCGTGCAAGGCGTTGATCACATCGTTCCTGTCGATATGTACCTGCCCGGCTGTCCGCCGCGACCAGAGATGTTGATCGACGCCATGTTCAAACTGCGTGAAAAGGTGCAGAGCACTCCGATCGGTCTCAATGCGATCGAGGCGGCTCGGGAGCAAGAGCAGCGCCAGCTGGAGGCACCTGCCCTCATTGAGCAGAAGGGTCTGCTCCGATGAGCGAAGACACTCCGCGCAAGCCGCCTCGGAAGCGGACGCGCAAGCGAGCAGCGCGCCCTGAGCCTGAACAGATTCGCTCTGAGCCGGCGGAAGAGACGGGCACTGAGCCAAAGGACATGCCTCCTGAGCCTGTCGAAGGAGAAAAGGAGCGCGCTTCGAGGAGCTCCGCGCGCATTCACAAGGAGTCTGACGAGAAGGCGCCGATCAAGGGCGCGGTGCCCGAAGGCGAATCCGAGCCGGACGCCGAAACCAAGCCGGAGTCCCTGACCGGCGAGGCGCCTGACGTCGGTTCTGGCGCAACCGCTGCTGAGGAAGACGAGGCTCAGCTCGTTACCCCGGAGCCCACTGCAGAGGTCCTCCAGGTCCGCAAGGGCATGTTCGGCGCGAAGGGCAGTGGCGACACTTCGGGGTATGGCGGCCTGACCCGCGTCGTGGAGTTTCCAGCTGCAGCCGTCCCGCCGTTCGGTGGCTGGTGGGACCAGGTCTATGAACGGATCGGCGCACTGGTTCCCAACTTCAGCGACGTGATCACCAAGGTCGTGATCTATCGAGGCGAGATCACTTTCCATGTCGCGCGGGAGCACCTGACTGAGCTGGTCCGATATCTCAGAGATGACGCCCACCTGCGGTTCGAGTTCTGTAGCAGCGTGTCCGGCGTGCACTATCCAGCAGACAAGGATCGTGAGCTGCACGCGGTCTATCACCTGCAGTCGATGACTCACAACCGGCGCATCCGGCTCGAAGTTTCAGCGCCCGACGGCGACCCGCACATCCCATCGGTGGTGGCGACCTACCCGACCGCCGACTGGCATGAGCGCGAGACCTACGACATGTTCGGAATCATCTTCGACGGCCATCCAGCCCTGACCCGAATCCTGATGCCTGACGACTGGCCCGGCCACCCGCAGCGCAAGGACTACCCGCTCGGCGGCATCCCGGTGGAGTACAAGGGCGCAACCATCCCACCCCCAGATCAAAGGAGGTCGTACTCGTGAGCACGACCGACGAACGCACCGGCCCTTCGACAGGCTCAGGGGACACCTACTCCGAGCAAGATCCCTTTGGTGCCGCCGCCGACGCGGCCGAGGGTCACGTCTACACGGTCACCGGGCAGGACTGGGACTCGATCGTCTCTGAGCAAGCCGAACGTGGCGATGAGCGAATCGTGGTCAACATGGGGCCACAACACCCCTCCACCCACGGCGTACTCCGGTTGATCTTGGAATTGGAGGGCGAATCGGTGACCGAGGCCCGCTGCGGCATCGGCTACCTGCACACCGGCATCGAGAAGAACATGGAGTTCCGTAACTGGACCCAAGGCGTCACCTTCTGTACCCGGATGGACTACCTTTCGCCCCTCTATCAGGAGGCCACCTATTGCCTGGGCGTGGAGCGGCTGCTCGACATCGAGGCCGAGATTCCCGAGAAGGCCAATGTCATCCGGGTGATGATGATGGAGCTGAATCGCATCTCCTCGCACCTGGTGTGCATTGCCACCGGTGGCATGGAGATCGGCGCGCTTACCGTGATGACCATTGGATTCCGGGAGCGGGAGAAGGTGCTGGACGCCTTCGAGTTGATCACCGGCCTCAGGATGAACCACGCCTACATCCGGCCGGGCGGCGTTGCTCAGGAACTGCCGGACAAGGCGCTGGATTTCGTCAAGGATCTAGTCGTCTGGATGCGGAAGCACCTGCCGGAGTACGCGGCCTTCTGTAACGAGAACCCGATCTTCAAAGCCCGGCTCTCCGGCGTCGGCCATCTCGATCTGGCTGGATGCATTGCCCTGGGCATCACCGGGCCGCCGCTACGAGCCACCGGTTACGACTGGGATCTGCGCAAGAAGCAGCCCTACTGCGGATACGAGACCTACGACTTCGAGGTGCAGACCTGGGACACCATGGACGCCTACGGGCGGTTCCGGATCCGGCTGAACGAGATGTGGGAAAGCCTCAAGATCATCGAACAATGCGTCGAGAGGCTGGACAAAATGCGAGGGGCGCCGATCATGGTGCCCGACAAGAAGATCGCCTGGCCGGCGCAGCTGTCGATCGGCTCCGACGGCATGGGCAACTCCAACGAGTACATCAAGCACATCATGGGCCAGTCGATGGAGGCCTTGATCCATCACTTCAAGCTGGTCACAGAAGGCTTCCGGGTGCCGCCAGGCCAGGCGTACGTTCCCATTGAGAGTCCGCGCGGCGAGATCGGCGCCCACGTCGTCTCCGACGGGGGAACGCGCCCATTCCGCGCGCATTTCCGAGATCCCAGCTTCACCAACCTGCAGGCAATGCCAGTCATGTGCGAGGGCGCCATGGTCTCCGACGTCGTCGTCGCCGTGGCATCGCTGGATCCGGTCATGGGCGGGGTGGATCGATGAGCAACCTGATCGAGCCGCTACCGCCGTCGCCGAACGGGCATGCCGGCGGGGATGTCGCCTCGGAGGAACTCGTCGGGCACGGGCACTTCGTCACCCATTTCGATGAGCCGAGCCTGGACTACGGCGTCACGGAGACCAAGATCACCGAGACAACGCTGGAAGAGATGCGTTCGATCGCGGCGCGGTATCCGCAGGCTCGTTCGGCATTGCTGCCGATGTTGCACCTGGTGCAGAGTGTCGAGGGCCGCGTGACCCCGGCTGGTATCGAAGCCTGTGCCGAGATCTTGGGTCTTTCCGCGGCTGACGTCAGCGGCGTCGCGACTTTCTACACCATGTACAAGCGG
>DASRJV010000171.1:0-4642 GCA_035649295.1 Propionibacteriaceae bacterium | reverse complement strand
CCTCGTCATTCGGCACCACGAGATCGGCCTTGCGAGCCGACCCGATCACTGTCAGCCGTGTGAACTCCGTCATCGCCGCCCCTTCCTGTGGTCGCCCCATCACTTAGCCGATCACCGGACGCGTCACGAAATCCAACACCGAGAGCCGGAGCGGATCGAGTGCCGAGCTGGGACGTGATGCCCCCACTCCGACCACTCCGCTGCGTTGCAGCCGGTCGAAGCCGTCCTGTGCCGTCACAGCCCAGGCCTGGGGCTCAACCTCTGAACCGCGCCACACCTTGGTCCGGACAACGGTCGGATTGACACCGAAGACCTGCATCCTGATCTTGATTTCCTCGCCTGCCCGATATGAGCCCATCAATCTGACTGTGTTGGACAGCGGCACGGTCTCACCTGCCTGCCTCGACGCCAGAGACACGGACACGCTGCGACCGCTGGTGAGCTTGGCAATTGCACGGTAATCGTCTGACTTGATCTTCCGTCCCAGCACCACAACATTCGAGCCCGGCTTGTTGATCTCAACGGTGGCGCTCAGGTCCGCTGTCTCGCGGCTCGCCTTGTTCAAGAACGCTCTCCGAGAGCTGCCCGGTGGGACATTCATGATTCCTGAGCCACCGCGCACTCGATAGTCTGACCGGCTCCCGGCCGTCGTCCAGCGGCCGCCAATCTCGGCCGCGCCCCAGCCAACCTTCCGGTCACGATCGAAGTAGTCGGCGGCGTACGGCTGGTCACTGATGCCGGGCGTCGAACCGCCGCTACTGCGCTGCTGAGCCTGCCGCGCCGCCTGGGTAGCGATCAGCGAGGTCACCAGGGCGAAGCCGACGCATCCGGTACAGATCACCGCCGCCAGCACGACGGAGCCCAGCAGCCGCTTGAGATTGTCCTGGCCCAGCCGACGCTCCGCGAGCTCGCCGTAGAGAAACGCGGAGAGCAATCGGGCGCGATGGGTCCTGACGGTCTCCAGCAGGATCGTGTCGCGATTATTCGGCATGCAGGTCCCCGCGCCTGGTGTGCCGGGAAGAGAGCCCCAGGATCTCGTTGACCTGATCACCACCGATCGCCGTCAGGATCTCATCGAGCAACGGCCAGGTCGCATCCTCGAGGCTGCCCAGGGAGAAGAGCAGACCAGGTATCCGCGGCCGGCCGACGCGCAGTGCGCCGAACTGACGGGTCATCTGATCAACTGAGATGTCCAGTGCTCGTACGGCGGGAGGGCCGATCAGCAGTGCCGTCGGTATCGGGGGATGCTGCAGGAACGCCGGAATAAGCAAGTCGTCGCGACCCGGGCGCGCCATGATCAATCCAACGAGCGGCATGGCATTCTCGGCAAGACCGGCCAAGTAGATGATCATGCGATTTCGGTGATCTTCGAACGCCACAGTGCTTGGCACGCCCAGACTGAGATGAGCCTCGGTGATCTCCTCGATCCCAGCGCTGGTACGCTGCACGGTCAGCGTCGACCGGAAGCGCCTTCCGACACCGACAACCAGCACTGGCCCCGGCATCTGCGACTGTGCGAAGGTGGTCAGATCCTCACGACGCCAGCGATTTCCAGTCGGCTCATGGGCTCCCCAGACCTGCAGCGTGGTTCCGCTAGTGATCTTGGTAAGCTCCGCCATCGGACCGCCCAAGATCGTCGTGAGCCGCGCCTGGTGGCGCAGCGAAATGATCGCCAGTACCTGAACTGCCGTCGCCGGCGCGGGCTGCAGGAAGCCAAGATCAACGTCATCGACACTGCGGATTGCGGATGCAGTGAAGACCTCGCCGACGTCGTGCAGCCGGCGACCTGTGAAGCCCTCGCGAAGCCCGTTCGGGCTGCGGACCACCCAGGCAGCTCCGGCCTCCCGCCATACTTCGGCGAACGCCGGCGTCAGGCATGACAGCTCGTCGGTCACCAGCACCACCCGGCGGCCTTCGTGCTGCGCCTGTGCCAGCAGGCTGACGCGGCCGGCGTTGAGGAAGATCACCGGCGACCGGCTCTCGGTGGCGGCGTACGCCGTTCCGCCCGACTGATCACCGATGTGGCCAGCGAAGTCGAGCAGCGGGTGTTGCACCGTGCTCAGGGACCGACCACTCATGAGGCCGCCCGCTGGGGTACGGCGTGCACCGAAAAGGACCGATTGCCGCACTCAACGGTCCAGCCAATTGCGGCAGGCCCACGGATACCGGGGACCAGGGGCCGGCGCTCGCCATCGGGGCTGATCAGCACCGAACCGTTGGCTGAGTGCAAGTCGGTCACCCACAGCACCGAACCCGACCATTCCAGCAACGCGTGGGTCTTGGACAGAGTCCGGGAGAGATCTGCCAGGGCGAGCAGGGGCAGCTCGCCGGTCGCAGGCGTGGCGCCTCGCTGCTCCGCGACACGGTTGTTTTCCGGGCTGCGGCCGATCAGCAAGGAGGCGTGAATCACTTGCCGGCGCCCGGTGTCGAAGACAATCGCGACCGAGTCCGACGTTGGCAGCGCAGTGGCACCTTGACCGGATGCCGCGAAGACAGCCTCATCGATGCCCTCGGCCAGGGCAGATCCGGGCAGCGGTGGCAGAGCCGAAGTCAACGGGTCGCGGCCCCGTGCCAGGTCGGCTGTCACTGTCCGTCGGACCCGATGCGAAGTGATCAAACGGGCCATGATCTTGCGAAAACCCACCGGGTTTCCCGTCAGGTCGTCCACGGTCCGGAGGCGTAGCACGAGACGGCCCAGACTGCGGCCGCGACGGACAAATAGCAGGGCTTGAGCGACCACAAAGACGACGCTCAACAAGATAATCAAGGCCACGGTTCGGAATTCATCGGCAGCGGCTGCCACGGCGGCGAACGCCGCTGCGACCGCAAGTGGAAGCACATCGATCAGCACCGCGACATAGCCGCGTACGGCACTCGCCCGCGCTACCCCTGCGAGCAATGGGGTGTAGGTACCCACGACGCTGCCTCGCGCGGCAGGCGTGAGCACCGTCCCGCACGACTGGCAGAGCACGCCGGCGGCTGTCTGCAGTTTGCCGCACCTGGCACAGCTTGCGACGCCAACGAGCGCTCCGGGCATGTGAGCCTCCGGGTGGTTCGGGAACCTTCAGAGTTCAGCCCGTAAGTTTGCACCTCTCGGGGGCAATGTGCAGGGATTCGTGTTATCCGACCGTTATCTCGCGCAGAACCCCGGATCCGCGCCAGAGGCCGTACCTAGATTGCTCACGCTGTACCTTGCACGCGCACGCCGGGTACAGCGTGAACGTCGCACGCAGCGTGGGATGTCGACGTGCCGAGCATGAGTTTCGGTCCGGCTCCTGGGACCGACATGCTCGATTACCCGGAATCTGACCCCAAGCGGCGTTAGGTTATTCCTCGTCCGTGACCCAACCGTTACCTTCGCCTCGATCTCGGGGGAGAGGAGTAGTTGATGAAGTTCGCGATGGGGGCTGAAACACTTACGGTCCTGACCAAGCAGACGTCTTCGGCCAACGACGATCTGGGAAGCCTGGTGAAGCAGTTGTTCGCCGCGGCAGAACCGATCCAGGGCAAGTTCAACGGGGCTGGCCGGGCCGCGTTCGACAGGTTCAAGGGCGAGACTGATCAGATCGCTAACGAACTGAACTCGGCGCTTGCCGCCGTGCTCGGCGGCATCTCGGGGCAGAACACCGCATTCATCACCGGTGAGCAGCAGATGGTCGACGAGACCACCGCGGCCCAGGGCAGTGCCAATTTCGAGTCCGCCCGGTTCTCCGGATCCCGCTGAGAGAGGACGAGGAACATCATGTCTGCTGGAAATGCCGCAGATCGCCGCGACTTCGACATCCCCGCCTCCCAGGCGGCCCAAGATCATTTCAACGCCGTAGCCGGTCATCTGGAGTCACTGATCAATCAGCGTGACCGCGATGTGCAACTTGCCATGTCGGACTACCAGGCTGACGGCGCATCGGAAGAGTACGCCGCGAAGGAGCAGCGCTGGCACAACATTGCTGACGAGGTACGGAGCATCATCCAGGTGCTGCGTTCATCACTTGGAAGCAACGACGAGACCGCAGCCCAGTCGCTGCAGCGGGCTAAGACAGCGGTCGACAACATCGGCTGAAGCCGTCCGGGAGACGACGATGACTGGTTACCGGATCGACCCCAACGGCGTAGAGACAGTACTGAACGCGACGAAGAGCGAAGCGGAGAAGTTCGGCACGATCCTGAAACCCCTTCAGGGCTGGGTGGAGTTCGCCGCCACAGGGACCGGCGGCAGCGGTGCCATCGTGCCTGCATTGCAGAGCTTCTTTGAGAACCAGTCTGTCGGCTTAGAGGCCATCGGCACCCGAGTAGGTGCGGCGATCACCGGGGCGTACCAGGCCACGAAGGCCTACATCGACGGCGACCTGGAGATGGTGCAGACCTACCAGAGGAACGCCGCCATTGCGGCCAATCCGCAGCCGCCGGTAGTGCCGAGAATGGGAGGCTATTGATGCCTGACCACATCGATCCGGCTGCCATTCCCGGCGACAATTTGCGCCCGGACATGGTCGAGATCGCAGCCAACGAGATCCAGACGATCGGCGATGACGTCAGCGACCAGGGCGGTGTCGTCGTCACCACATGGCAGCGACTCGCGCATCACTACGAGGCACCCGAGGCTGCGACGCTGTTCGGCGTCATGGACCCGGTCAAGACCCAC
>DASRJV010000170.1:0-3872 GCA_035649295.1 Propionibacteriaceae bacterium | reverse complement strand
GTATGGCCGCTGGTGATAGACGACAGCACCCAGGTCATGGAAATTGCGCCCGATCAGCGCCTTGTACTGGAAGCACGAGGTTGGCCGGTCGGCAAGGCCCGCGTGGAGATCACTGTCAAGGCAGACGCCGACGGCTCCCTGGTATCGATCGACGAGGACGTCACGGACGGCCCGGCCAAATTCGTTCCCGAGTCAATACGCGTGGCAGGGATCGACGTACGCAACCGCGAGACGCTGCGCCGACTCGCCCACCTCGCCGAAAGCCGCACGTAGGCGCGCCCTCCGCGATGGGCCTCTTTTCGCCGTTGCCGTTCGATAGGGCTGACCGGGTCACCGCCAGAGGGGGAAGGTCAAGTTTGGCGACTGGGTGCGGTCCGGCGTTGCTTTGATTCAAGCGTCTTAGCCTCTGGCGGTGACCCGGTCAGCCCTATCGAACTTCCTGCCTGAGTGATCCGCTATCGCGGATGGCGCGGTCTGAGTCGCGCGTGTGCCAGTGCGGCGCGTGCCGCGTTCATGCCGCAGGCGCCGTGTACGGCTCCGCCTGGATGCGCCGAAGAGGAGGCTAGGTACAGCCCGCGGATCGGCGTACCGGCCCGCCCCAGACCCGGAATGGGACGGAAGATCAACTGCTGATCGAGTGCGGCGGTGCCCCCGTTGAGGGAGCCACCGACCAGGCTCGCGTCGCGGCGCTCTAGCTCGATGGGAGTCAGGATGCGCCGCGCCAGAATGCGCTCCGAGAAGCCCGGTGCCCGCTGCTCAATGCGATCTTGCACGCGATCGGCAAACCGCTCCGCGTCGTCGGTGTCCCAAGCCCCTGTGAGATTCCCACCAGCATCGCCAAGAACGTGTTGCGGTACGTGGGTGTAGGCCCACATTGACTCCGTGCCTTCCGGCGACCGTGTTGGATCCGTTGTGGACATCTGGCCCATCAACAGGAACGGGCGGTCAGGAATGCTGCCGGCGCTGAGCTGGGCAAAGGTGATCACCAACTCCTCAAATGAGTCCGCGATGTGCACGGTTCCCGGGGCGTAGGGCGGCGGCGTACGCCACGGCACCGGGGCGCTGAGCGCGTAATCAACCTTGAAGGTCGCGGGGTCACGACGAAATCCGGCCATCTTCACCCGCACCCTGGGCGGCAACTCCTCAAACGTGACAAGGCGACCGTAGAGGTGTTCGGCATGAACATCGGCCAGCACCGCGCGGCGTACCCGCACGAGTTGATCATGGACATGCACGCCGGCGGCGCGGCCATACTCGACGCTGATCTTGGTCACCTCGGCGTTGCACACCACCGCACCCCCGTGTGCCACAAAGCGGTCCCGCATTGCCTCGGAGAGCCTGCCGGCACCTCCTTCAGGCACCGGAAATCCGATCGTTTGACCAAGCATGATCAACAGCAGTCCGAGAAAACCGGATCCAGAGCCATCCAACGGAATGTCTGCGTGCAAGGCGTTTCCGGCCAGCATCAGCCGGACCGCCCCACCACCGAACTCCTGCTGGAAGGCAGTCGCCGCAGGACTCAGCAGTTCGCGTACGAAGGACAGTCCGCCCGCCCGTGGCAATTTGATCAAGGCCCGCAGGCTTGGTCCGAGTGGCGGGAACGGTGTGACAAGCGCGTCCACCAGACACGGACCAATCCGATGCCATTGATCAACAAGGTCTCGCCAGGCCGCTCCATCGCCTGGATGCTCTTCATCCAGCAGCTTGGCGGTGATATCGATGTCGCAGTGCAGCATCGCCCAGGACCCGTCGCCACGCGAATGCCCAAAGACTGCAGGAGCATGGCGCCAGTGCAACCCGTACTCCTCGAGATGCAGTCGCGTGATCACCCGTGAGGAGGCTGCCAGTGGGTAGAAGGCGCTGAACGTATCAGAGACGAAATCCGGGTGCAGTTCCCGATCACTGCGGACCGCGCCCCCGACCTCTGGCTGCGCCTCGAGCAGCAGAATGTCCCATCCGGCGTCTGCCAGCCGGTTGGCGGCCACCAGCCCGTTGGGACCCGCGCCGATGACAACGGCGTCCACCTCGCGCGGCAGCGTCATGTCGTCACCCTATGGAGCGGCTCAGAGCATCGGCCGCCCGCCGGTCACAGCGACCCGAGCGCCCGAGATGTAACTGCCGTCCTCAGAGGCCAGCAGTACATAGACCGGCGCCAGTTCCTTGGGCTGGCCCGGCCGGCCGAGTGGAGTGTTTTCGCCAAACTTCTCCACCCTCTCTGGCGGCATGGTGGCAGGGATCAAGGGTGTCCAGATCGGTCCGGGAGCGACGCTGTTGACGCGGATGCCCTTCTCTCCCAGCATCTGGGCCAGGCTGGCACAGAAGTTCGCAATAGCCGCTTTGGTCGCCGCGTATGGGGCAAGCGTCGGGTTGGGCATATCGGAGTTCACCGATGAGCTGCCAATGATGGACGAGCCCGCCTTCAGATGGGGCACAGCGGCCTTGCAGAGATGGAACATGGCGCTCATGTTGGTATGGATGGTGCGGTCCCACTCCTCATCTGAGACCTCCTCCAATGAGTCGTGGGTCATCTGAAAAGCAGCGTTGCTCACCAAGATGTCAAGTCCGCCAAGCTCATCGACCGCAGTTTGGATGATGTCCCGGCAATGTTGCGGATCGGCGACGTCGCCCTTTACCAGTACGGCACGTCGACCGGCCTTCTCGACGTAGCCCGCCGTGTCCTTGGCATCGGAATCCTCACTGAGGTAGGAGATCACGACGTCAGCGCCCTCTCGGGCGTACGCGATGGCCACCGCTCGACCTATTCCGGAGTCCCCGCCAGTGATCACCGCGACCTTGTCGGTGAGCTTGCCGCTGCCCTCATAGCTTTCCTCGCCGCAGTCCGGCACCGGCCGCATCTCCGATTGGATGCCAGGCACTTGTTGCTGCTGCGCGGGCTGGCTCATGCTTCCTCCTTGACAATCGAGTTCGTGATCGCTCAGTACCCCTGAGCTGCCAACTCAACCGCCCTTAGCTTTGGAGCTGCTCGCGCATCGCGCTTGGGATCCGACGCCGTCGTCGTCGCTCGCAGAGGAAGAACGCCTCCCGCTCCCTCCTCCTCCGTGCGTCGGCGCGCGATTTCCGACGCTCGCAGCTGGCGGTTCAGGCTCCGGTCTTGTGGTGCGGCTCAGCGACCGGCTTGGACTCGGGCGATCCACGCTGCCGCAGGTAGACCGAGGCAAAGACAATCACCGCCACAGCAAGAAACTCGCTCTGCCAGTTCTGAAATGACTCGAACCAGAATTGTGAGCTGCCGAGGTACTGCAGCGTGCTCACGGGCTGGCCGCCATGTGCCAACTCCTCATCGCTGTACGCCTTGGCGCCGCCGATCGCATGGAGAACAATCGAGGCGAAGAACAAGATGAAAAACAGCGCCGAGAGCGAGTGTTCGTACGCGGTCAAGACCCAGCCTCCACGGCGTACCGGCCACGGCGCATTCGGACGATCGGCTGCCTCCCGTGGGTCCTCGTCCTGAGGCGCAGGCTCATCAACGGGTTTCGACTCAGACGATCCTCGTTGAAAGAGGAAAGCGGTCAGTACGACGTACATCCCCATCTGGAGGAATTCGCTCTCCCAGTTCTCGAAGGTCGCCTCATAGAAGTCGCCAGTCAAGAGGTAGCGACCGAGCGATACCGCCTGTCCACCGTGCTCGAGCTGCTCGGCGTTGTAGACCCTGACGCCGGACAACACCATTCCGCCAAAGAAGATCACGAAAAGAACCAGGTTGGCGATCAGCAGTCCATGATCACGCAACCATTCCCGCATCGCGCCTCCAGTTTGATCTTGGCGACCTAACCTTGATCGCTTCGCGAGAGACGTATCCATCGATATCCCCAGCCGTTCAGCTCCAGGCCTGTCAGCTTGTTGGTCGGTGC
>DASRJV010000169.1:0-3666 GCA_035649295.1 Propionibacteriaceae bacterium | reverse complement strand
CGAGGGTGTGGAGCATGGCGACGTAGTTTCGAGCAAGATCAAGTACCGCTAGCTCGGAGGTGGGAAACAAGCCTTCGAGGGTATGGGTCCCACATGAGTGCCAGAGATTCCTGGTCACCAGCCGGGCCCCGCATCGGGGGCAGATGCTGATGGTGGGAAGTCCGTCATCGGTTTTTGCGCGTCCTATTGACAGCCCTCCTGCCGAGAGATCTGAGGTCCTTGCTCGTGCCAGCAAGTTTTCACGGCCCTCAGCTGCTATGGAAGGCTAGCGAGATGACGGAACCTCAGCGGATACGCAAGGTCGTGTCGACAGTGCTGCCCACCGAGCACGCCACCTTTCAGATGCACGGGTACGCGGTTGAGCCGGGCCGCGAACATGTGGCACTGGTGCTAGGCGATGTTGCCCACGCCGGGAATAACGGCGATGTTCCCCTCGTCCGGGTGCATTCGGAGTGCCTGACCGGCGATGCGTTCGGATCCTGGCGCTGCGACTGTGGCGAGCAGCTCGACGCCGCGATGCGGGAGATTGGCCGTGAGGGTCTGGGCGTGGTGATCTACCTACGTGGCCACGAGGGCCGAGGCATCGGCCTGCACGCCAAGCTGCACGCGTACGCGTTGCAGGACGCTGGCCTCGACACGGTTGACGCCAACCTGCGACTGGGGCTACCCATCGACGCCCGCGATTACGGCGTAGCTGCCGCCATACTGACCGATCTTGGCGTCCGGAGGATTCGGCTGCTGTCCGCGAACCCCGACAAGAGCGCACGGCTTGGTGATCTTGGCATCGAGGTGACCGCCAGGCTGCCGTTGCCGGTGACCGAGCGCGCCGAGAACGCTTCGTATCTGGCCACCAAGCGCAACCGGATGGGTCACGACAGCGCCCCCAGGCTGCCCGATGTGTGGAGTGAGCTGCTCCAAGGCAGCGTGCCGACGCAGGCCGCGGCTGGAGCCGACGCGCTGTTGCTCGATCGGTACGGACCGCTTGTGGCTGCCGGTCCAACGATCACCATCGCCCAATTGGCTCAGAGCGTCGACGGCTTCATCGCGTCGAGAACCGGCGATGCCAACTACGTCTCAGGCGCGGAGGACCGGGAGCACCTGCACCGGCTACGCGCGCTGGTGGAGGCCGTTGTCGTCGGTGCCCAGACGGTGACCGCCGACGATCCCCAGCTGACGACGCGTGCGGTCCCCGGGCCTTCCCCGGCGCGCGTGATCATCGACCCCAACGCACGTATCCCTCGGGATGCCCGGGTGCTGACCGATGGCCGCGCCAAAACTCTGTGGTGCATAGCGGCTGGATCGAGGACGCCACAACGACTGGCGGCACATGTGGAACTCGTCAGGCTCAGGCTAGAGGCAGGGCGATTTTCGCCCCAGGCTCTGCTCGACATGCTGCGGACGCGGGGTTTGGGACGCGTCTTGATCGAGGGCGGCGGCCGGACTGTCTCAGATTTCCTGGCCGCGGGTGTCCTCGACCGGCTCTACCTGACGACTGCCCCGATCTTGGTTGGAGATGGGGTTCCCGGCGTACGGTTCGCGGGAGCCGATCTGCTCGCGGATGCCATTACCGCTTCGGTACAGCGGTTCAGCCTTGGAGCTGACATCTGCACGGTCTTCGACTTTGCGGCGGCGCGCGAACCATCGTCCGGGCAGGGCCAGAACGTCGCGATGCCCGACATCAATCCGGAGGATCCCGAGCGCGAACTGGGAGCGTCGTAGCTCGAACCAGCCTGTCGCCGCCACTGCAAGGCTTGGATTCTGAGCCACCGCGGCATCGAGCCGCTCCTGGAGAAACTGCTCGACAAAGGCCCAGTCACTGGACGCGGTCAGTCGCCAGGGTGTCTCCTGGGTGCGGACCGTGGATCTGCCTGCGCACAAGGCATTGACGGCCAGAGTCGTGGCATCCGGACCGGCCTTGCCGGCCCGACGCTGATGATCATTGAATGCAGCGAGAAATAGCTGATCGTGCGGGTCTGCTGGACTCATGGTCAGCGCACCAGTGACCGTAAGGCTGAAAAGGGCCGGCACGTGGTTCTCGATCACGGCGCGGCATACGGCATCGATCTGGTCGGTGGTCAGCACGTCGAGCAGGGCGGAGCAGGTGACGAGATGCCGATCGCTCGCGCGGCCGGCCAGGAGCCGCCCGAGCGCCAGCTCCACGCTGCCATCGATGATCATCGTGTCGTCAGGCAGTGGTAATGATCGGCTGATAGCCGGATCATGATCAAGATGAATCCAACGCTGTACAAACTCCAGGCGCGGTGCCAGCCAGCGTTGGTTGGCACCCGTCCCGGCGCCGAGGTCGATGATCTCCAAGACGCCGCCGAGACCACAGCAGTCGATCAGATAGTTGATCAACTCGGGAAGGAGGCTGCCGAGGGTGGTGGCACGGGCGGAGGTGTCGGCGGCGACGCGGGCGGTGAGCCAGGCTGGGTCGACGGCGGGTTGTGCAGGCGATACAGGTAGGCAAGCACCGCCTGTGCCGTCTGCTGCCACCCGGGCAGGGTATCTCGTCGAGCCAGCGCCGCCTGCCGCCAAGCGCGCCGCAGCATTGGTTCGGTGAGCCACCTGCGTAACACTGCTGCCAGGCCTGCCGAGTCACCGGCTGGGACGGACGTGCCTGGTGTCGCAGTGCTGCGCTTGGTCGCCCCTTCCTGGAGCGCCTCAATCGCGCCGGTGCCAGCGGAGACGACGGCTGGGATGCCGCGAGCCAGCGCCTCGACAACGACCAAGCCGTACGTCTCGATCCGGGACGGCAGCGCCAGCAGGTCAGCGGCATCCCATTCTTGATCAAGGACCGAGCCGGCCAGCGTCCCGGGTACGGCGATTCGATCCCCCAATCCCGCGGCCGCGATCTCATCCCGCAATCGAGCGGCATACCCCGGATTAGCTTGGTCGGAGCCGATCAGGTCAGCGGTCCAGGGAAGGTCCGTCAGCTGTGCCAGCGCGTGTACCAGCGTGAGTTGATCTTTGGTCGGCGTCAGTGATGCGACGCTCAGAATGCGTGGCGGTCCCGAATCCTGACTGCCCCGGGCCACGGGCGCGGGTGTCACGCCCGGTGTCGCCACCCCAACATCGGACCGCCCGTAGCGGCGGCTCAGTTCGGCAGCCGACCACCGGCTCGAGCACAGCACCCCAGAAGCAGACTGCACCGTCATCGCTTCAAGCGCGGCATACCGCTGACGTTGCGTGGGCTCCAGGCCCACTTCGTCGCTGATGGGCAGGTGGACCACTACCGTGACCGAGTGTCCGGAATCGACAGCTGCCGCTACGACCTCGGGCGAGCCACACCCGACGATCCCGTCGACTAAGCAGGCAGGCTCCGCCCGCAGGGCGCGCGCGAGCTTCATGTGACTGGATGCGTCGCCCTCCGGCCACGGGCCGGTAAGCCTGTGTAGCTGCACGTTGACGCCAAGCGCGCGCAACTCGGCGACAAGAGCCCGGTTGTAGACATTGCCGCCGGTCGGATCGTCTCGGTCCCAAGTGACGAAGCCCAGCCGAGCCGCTGCAGCTGCAGGCATCTCAGTCAAGAGTCATGGTGTACCCCGCCCACGCGTCAGGATGTTCGCGCAAGGTCACATCTAACTTCGTGAGACCACGATCGGTGAGTGACCTCGCGGCGCGCCCGGCGATCAGCCGTGCCACGGCCTCGGTGGTTGTGAGCGT
>DASRJV010000168.1:0-8162 GCA_035649295.1 Propionibacteriaceae bacterium | reverse complement strand
ACCATCGCAATCGAGAACTACCGGTCCCTGCGCGACCTGCGTCTCCCCTTGGAGCCGCTCAATGTGATCACCGGAGCAAATGGCACCGGCAAATCCAGCCTTTATCGTGCGCTCCGACTGCTCGCCGACTGCGCCTCCGGTCGGGTTATTTCATCACTGGCCCGTGAAGGCGGGCTCGAGTCGGTCCTGTGGGCCGGGCCTGAACATCTCGGAGCGGCGGTCCGCTCCGGCCGGCATCCGGTTCAAGGCACGGTACGGTCTGGGCCGATCAGTCTGCAGCTCGGCTTTGCGTCGGACGACTTCTCCTACCTCATCGATCTCGGCCTGCCGACTCGAGACGAGGAGTCGGCGTTCAACCTGGATCCCGAGATCAAACGCGAAGTGGTCTGGAGTGGGCCGGTGATGCGGCCGGCCAGCATGTTGATCAAGCGGAAACGCGCCTTCGTCGAGGTCCGCGGCACCTCGTCGAGGGGCGCGTGGGCGCCCTTCGAGAGCCGGCTGCGGCCGTATGAGAGCGTGCTGACCGAGGTACTGGATCCGATACGGGCGCCAGAGCTGCTGGCAGTCCGGGAACAGATCCACGGCTGGCGGTTTTACGACCAGTTCCGAACCGATGCCGACTCTCCGATTCGCCAAAGCCAGATCGGCACCCGCACGCCCGTGCTCGATGCGGACGGCCGGGACCTCGCTGCTGCGCTGCAGACCATCATCGAGATCGGCGACGCCGACGCACTGCATGGCACGATCGATGACGCTTTTCCGGGTTCCCGGCTCGAGGTGGTGGAAACACGCGGGCGCTTCGACCTGGAGCTACGGGCCCATGGTCTGCTGCGGCCGCTGAGCGCAGCCGAGCTCTCCGACGGCACTCTGCGCTACCTATTGCTGGTCGCTGCGTTGTTGAGCCCGCGACCGCCTTCGCTGATGGTGCTGAACGAGCCAGAAACGAGCCTGCACGCCGACCTCATCCCCGCACTCGCCCGTCTCATTGCCCGCGCAAGTGCGCACACCCAGATCATTGTGGTGACCCACGCCCGAGATCTGGTAGCCGCAGTGTCGGCGACGGGCGCTCAGACGCTGTCCCTGGTCAAGGAGTTCGGCGCGACAACGCTCGAAGGCGTCGCTCCGCTGGAGCAGCAGGCATGGAACTGGGGTTCTCGCTGACCGCTGGCCGCCAGGCCGGAGGGAGTCGCTGAGCGCTGCGTCCCAGACTAAGGCGAGCCTTATTTGAATGCGTTCGCGGAATTAAGGCACACTGGCGTTGTGAAAAACTACCAGCGGGTCACTTCAGGTCCTGCTGGGGTTCCTCAGAGCGCGGAGACCGATGCCTCTACGCGCCAGCGAGTGGCCAGTTCCATTCTCGAGCACGGGCCCTCGACTGCCGCGGAGTTGGCCGAGCGGCTGGGGCTGACCCCAGCAGCCATTCGCCGGCATCTCGACGTGCTGCTCGCAACCGGCCACGTCGAGGCTCGTGAGCAGCGCATCTACGGTGCCCGCGGTCGCGGCCGGCCGGCCAAAGACTTTGTGCTGACTGACGCCGGGCGTTCAGTGTTCTATACCGCGTACGACGATCTGGCTATCGAGGCCCTGGAGTTCCTGGCAACGACGGCAGGCCCAGATGCCGTGACGCGCTTTTCAGAAGCGAGGATGGCCCAGAGCGAGCAGCGTTACCAGGAGCAGATAGCAGACGCCGGACCCGACAGCACACCGGCCCAGGCTCTCGCAGCCGCCTTGTCCGACGATGGATACGTGGCGTCGACTCTCCCGTCGGCGATCGGGGAACAGCTGTGCCAGCATCATTGCCCAGTGGCGCATGTTGCCGAGCGCTTTCCGCAGATCTGCGAAGTTGAGACCGCCGCATTCTCTCGGCTACTTGGTGTTCACGTGCAGCGCCTGGCCACTATCGCGCACGGCGACGGTGTCTGCACAACTCATGTTCCGCACGTGTTGCAACCATCCGGGCGCAAGACGACGACCGATATGACCACATCCGAAAGGGCATCATCATGACCCAAACTCAGGATCCCGCTGTTACCCGACCTGTTGGCACCGGCCAGACCCAAGATCAACATCTGGCTGCGCTCGGTCGTTATCAGTGGGGCTGGGCCGATACAGACATCGCGGGGGCGTCTGCTAAGCGCGGGCTGACTCCTGAGGTAGTCGCGGATATTTCCCGCATGAAGAACGAGCCGAAATGGATGCTCGATCTGCGGCTGAAGGGGCATCGGCTGTTCAACCGCAAGCCGCTGCCGACCTGGGGCGCCGAACTCGGCGACATTGACTTCGACAACATCAAGTACTTCGTGCGCTCCACCGAGAAGCAGGCGACGTCTTGGGATGATCTTCCGGCTGACATCAAGAGCACCTACGACAAGCTGGGCATCCCGGAAGCGGAGAAGGCCCGGCTGATCGCCGGTGTGGCCGCCCAGTATGAGAGCGAAGTGGTCTACCACAAGATCAACGAAGAGCTCGAGCGCCAAGGCGTGATCTTCCTCGACACCGACACCGGGCTCAAGGAACACGAGGATCTCTTCAAGGAGTACTTCGGCACCGTCATCCCGGTCGGGGACAACAAGTTCGCGTCGCTGAACACAGCTGTCTGGTCCGGTGGCTCGTTCATCTACGTGCCGAAGGGTGTCCACGTCGAGATCCCGCTGCAGGCCTATTTCCGTATCAACACCGAGAACATGGGTCAGTTCGAGCGGACGCTGATCATCGTCGACGAGGGCGCGTACGTCCACTATGTGGAGGGCTGTACCGCGCCGATCTACTCCTCCGACTCTTTGCACTCGGCCGTGGTGGAGATCATCGTCAAGAAGAACGCGCGCTGCCGCTACACCACCATCCAGAACTGGTCGAACAACGTCTACAACCTGGTGACCAAGCGGGCCACCTGTGAAGAGGGCGCGACCATGGAGTGGATCGACGGGAACATCGGGTCCAAGATCACCATGAAGTACCCGTCGGTTTACCTGATGGGCGAGCACTCTCGTGGGGAGACCTTGTCAGTCGCCTTTGCCGGTGAAGGCCAGCATCAAGACGCGGGGTCGAAGATGGTGCACTGCGCGCCGCACACCTTCAGCTCGATCATTTCCAAGTCGGTCGCGAGGGGTGGTGGGCGCACGTCGTACCGCGGTCTGGTTCAGGTACAGGAGGGTGCGCATCACTCCGCCAGCACAGTCAGATGTGACGCGTTGCTCGTGGATACCATCAGCCGTTCCGACACCTATCCCTACGTCGACGTCCGCGAGGACGACGTGTCCATGGGTCACGAGGCAACAGTCTCGAAGGTCAGCGAAGATCAGCTCTTCTACCTGATGAGCCGCGGTCTTGCTGAAGACGAGGCGATGGCCTTGATCGTGCGCGGCTTCATCGAGCCCATTGCGCGCGAGCTGCCCATGGAATATGCGCTGGAGCTGAACCGGCTAATAGAGCTGCAGATGGAGGGTGCGGTCGGCTGAGGCTGGCCGTGCACTTCACTCAACAGAACCAGGAAGAGACACCATCGACGTGACTGTCTTAGATGATGCCGCCGCACGCGTGGCCGAGGCCGCGGAGACCAACGGCAAGACGGGTAGTCGCCTGCATCCGGCAGGGTCGTTCGAGCTGGCCGACCACCCCGTGCCCAACGGACGTGAGGAAGCCTGGCGGTTCACTCCGATCAAGCGGCTCAAGGGACTGCACGACGGCAATTTCGTACCCGGCGGACAGCCCAGTGTCGACTTCCATGTCCCGGCCGAGGTCGACGTGCAGTTGGTCGGCCGCGACGATCCGCGGCTGGGCTCGGTCTATACGCCCAACGACCGAGTCAGCGCCCAGGCCTGGACCTCCTTCAGCAAGGCCCGAGTGATCTCGGTACCTTCGGGAGCCGAGCTCGTCGAGCCGCTGGTTGTGACGGTGTCCGGAGATGACAGCGATGCCGCAGTGTTCAATCACCTCTTCGTCGACATCGGCGCCAATGCGCGGGCGACACTTGTGCTGCAACATCGAGGCAATACCGTCCTGGCCGGCAATGCCGAGATCATCGTTGGTGAAGGCGCCGAGCTGACACTGGTGTCCTTGCAGGATTGGGACGATAACGCGGTCCATCTCGCCCACATGCACGCCCGGATCGGCCGTGACGCGAGATATCGGCAGGCGTTGGTAACCATCGGCGGCGATCTGGTCCGGATCTGCTCCTCCGTTGACTTTGCGGGCCCAGGTGGGGAAGCCGAAATGCTGGGCCTGTACTTTGCCGACGCCGGTCAGCACCTGGAGCATCGGCTGTTCGTTGATCACAACGCACCGCAGACGCGAAGCAACGTCGACTATCGCGGCGCGCTGCAGGGCGATGGGGCGCATACCGTCTGGATTGGCGACGTGCTGATTCGCAAGGTTGCTGAGGGTATCCAGACCTACGAGTCCAACCGCAACCTGGTACTCACGGATGGTTGCCGCGCCGACTCGGTGCCCAACCTCGAGATCGAAACCGGTGAAATCGTCGGTGCCGGCCATGCTTCGGCGACCGGGCGCTTCGATGATGAGCAGCTGTTCTACCTGCGCAGCCGCGGCATCGATGAGGCAGAAGCCCGCCGATTGGTGGTGCATGGATTCTTCGCCGACATCATTCGCAAGATCGGAGTTCCGGCGATTGAGGCTCAACTGCTGAACGCCGTCGAGAAAGAGCTAGCCATCAACATTGGACTGCCCGTGTCCGAGGCAAGGGGTACGACCCCCTTGACCCCCCGCGGCGCGCGTCAGGAGCGCGCCCTGTGACAGGCGAATTCATCAAGGTTTGCTCCGTCTCCGATGTTGCGCCCGAGACCGCCATTCCAGTCGAGGTTGGCGGCAAGGAGCTGGCAATCGTACACAGCGACGGCACCATCTATGCGATCACGGACGAATGCTCGCACGCCCAGATCCCGCTCTCGGAAGGAGATGTCGGCGACGGCGAGATCGAGTGCTACATGCACGGATCCCGCTTCGATCTGACGACCGGGGAACCGATCGGCCTGCCGGCGACCGAGCCGGTCCCTATCTATCGCTGCCGCGTCGAGGGCGACGACGTCCTCGTCGATATATCTGCACCACTCGATCCGCAGTCGCTCAGCACAACGCCCGAAATCCAGGAGTCCTGAATTCATGTCCACTCTTGATATCCGCGATCTACACGTCTCTGTCGACACCGAGTACGGGCCCAAGGAGATCCTCACCGGAGTCGACTTGACGATTCGCAGTGGCGAGACCCACGCCATCATGGGGCCGAACGGGTCGGGCAAGTCGACGCTGGCGTACTCGATCGCCGGGCACCCGAAGTACCACATCACCTCAGGAACGGTCACCCTCGACGGTCAGGATCTGCTGTCCATGACAGTGGATCAACGAGCTCGTGCCGGCCTCTTCTTGGCGATGCAGTATCCGGTCGAAGTTCCGGGAGTGTCGGTGTCAAACTTCCTGCGGACCGCCAAGACCGCGCTTGACGGCGAAGCGCCGAAGCTGCGTACCTGGGTGAAGGAAGTCAATGCGGCAATGGAACGGGTTCAGATGGACCCTGACTTCGCCAACCGGAGCCTCAACGAGGGCTTCTCGGGCGGGGAGAAGAAGCGGCACGAGATCGTGCAGCTCGAGCTGCTGAACCCGCGGTTCGCGATCTTGGATGAGACCGACTCGGGACTCGACATCGACGCGCTCCGAGTCGTAGCCGACGGCGTGAACCACTTCTCCGCGCAAGGTGACCGCGGAATCATGTTGATCACGCATTACACCCGCATCCTGCGCTACATCACACCGGACTATGTGCATGTTTTTGTGGCCGGCCGGGTAGCGGAGCAAGGTGGTCACGAGCTGGCCGAGCGTCTAGAGGCCGAGGGCTATGACCGCTATGTACGAGCGGCGGCTGGGGCGGAGTAGCAATCATGTCAGTTGATGGTGGGCCGGAGTACCCGGCCACCACAGATCTCTCCGATGCGACATCGGGCAGCCTGGCGCTTGTAGAGGAGCCGATCGCCTTCGACGTCGACGCCATACGGGCTGACTTTCCGATCTTGGAACGGACCGTCGGTGGGGAGCCGCTGATCTACCTCGACAGTGCCAACAGCTCGCAAAAGCCGAGGGTCGTGGTTGAGGCGATCGAGGATCACTACCTCAACCACAACGCCAACGTCGCTCGTGCCATGCACGTGCTGGGCGCGGAAGCGACTGAGGCGTTCGAGGGCGCGCGGGCTCAACTGGCACAGTTCATCGGTGCCCAGCGCTCAGAGGAAGTGGTGTTCACCAAGAACGCGTCCGAGGCACTGAACCTGTGCGCGTACACGCTCGGAGCCTCGCTCCGACCGGGTGACGAGATCGTCATCTCGGTCATGGAACATCATTCCAACATCGTGCCGTGGCAACTGCTGGCACAGCGCACCGGTGCGGTGCTGCGTTGGTTCGACGTCACAGACGAGGGGCGACTGGATCTGCAGAAGGCAGCCGCCGAGGGTCTGGTAAACAAGCGAACCAAGATCATCTCTGTGGCCTATGTTTCGAATGTGCTCGGCACCGTCAACCCGATCAGTCAGATCGCCGCCCTCGGTCATGCGGTGGGTGCCACCGTGGTGGTGGATGCGTCGCAGGCCGTTCCGCAGCTGGCAGTGAACATGGCTGATCTTGGAGCGGACCTGGTCGCCTTCACGGGCCACAAGATGGTCGGTCCTACCGGTATCGGCGTGCTCTGGGGACGCTACGAGGTACTGGCTGCGCTGCCACCCTTCCTCGGTGGTGGGGAGATGATCGAGGTAGTCACGATGGCTGGCTCGACGTACGCTCCGCCGCCGCACCGCTTCGAGGCAGGCACGCCGCCGATCGCCCAGGCGGTCGGTCTAGCCGCCGCATCCCAGTACTTGAGTGCGATCGGGATGGACCAGATCACCGCGCACGAACGCGAGATCACCGCGTACGCGCTGGAAGGCCTGCGGAGCCTCCGCGGCGTCAAGATCCTCGGGCCGGACCAGCTGGTGGATCGCGGCGGTGCCGTCTCGTTCACCCTGAGCACGCCGGACGGGCAGCCGGTTCATCCGCACGACGTGAGCCACCTGCTTGACTCGCGCGGCATTGCAGTGCGAGCCGGCCATCATTGCGCGCGGCCGCTGCATGAGCGTTTCGGGGTGCAGTCCTCGACCCGTGCCTCGTTCTACCTCTACACCACCCGCGGCGAGATCGATGCGCTGATCGAAGGTCTGGATTACACGATCGCTTTCTTCGGAGGGCTGCGATGAAAGTAGAGGACCTCTATCAGGAGATCATTCTCGATCACTATCGCTCCAAGCATCACAGTGGACTGCGCGAGCCGTACGAGGCCGAGGTTCATCACGTCAACCCCACCTGTGGTGACGAAGTGCGGCTCCGGGTTCACTTGGAAGGAGACACTGTGAGTGATGTGTCGTACGAGAGCATGGGTTGCTCGATCTCCCAGGCGTCGACCTCGGTGATGAGCGATCTGGTGATCGGCCACGACATCGCACACGGCTTTGATCTGTACGAGGAATTCTTGACCATGATGCAAGGCAAGGGTCAGATCGAACCCGATGAGGACCGCCTGGAGGATGCGATCGCATTTGCAGGCGTCGCCAAGTTTCCAGCGCGGGTGAAGTGCGCCTTGATCGGCTGGTCGGCCTTCAAGGACGCAGTCATCCGAGCCCAAAGCGCGAGTAGCTAAGGAGATGTGCCAATGAGCGAAACTCGCACCTACGACGATCTTTCGACCGATCCGCCCGAGCGCGAAAGCCGGCCGTCGGATCTGGTTGCCGATGACCTTCCCGAGGTCGATCTTGGTGAGCAGTCAGGACAGGATGACCAGCCGTCGCTGGACGACATCGAAGAGGCACTCAAGGACGTCGTCGATCCAGAGCTCGGCATCAATGTGGTCGATCTTGGGCTGGTGTATGGATTGCACCTCGAGGAAGACGAATCGCTGACCATCGACATGACGCTGACCTCGGCCGCGTGCCCCCTCACCGACGTGATCGAAGATCAGACGCAGACCGCGCTCGAGGGACTTGTTGATCGATGGGTGATCAACTGGGTCTGGATGCCCCCGTGGGGCATGGAGATGATCACCGACGACGGTCGCGACCAACTGCGCGCTCTCGGCTTCAACGTCTGAGTGCGAACTCCTGCTCAAGGCTCCGGTTCGGCGAGACGCAGCC
>DASRJV010000167.1:0-8592 GCA_035649295.1 Propionibacteriaceae bacterium | reverse complement strand
GGCCAGTGGGCGCTGGACCGACTATGGCGAGAGCATATTCCGGCTGCGCGACCGGAAGGGTGCGGAGTACCTCCTCGGTCCGACACACGAGGAGATGTTCACCTTGCTGGTCAAGGACCTGTACTCCTCGTACAAGGACCTGCCCCTCTCGCTCTATCAGATTCAGACGAAGTACCGCGACGAAGCTCGCCCGCGGGCCGGGCTATTGCGGGGCCGCGAGTTCGTCATGAAGGACTCGTACTCCTTCGACATTGACGATGAAGGCCTCGCCAAGTCGTACGTCGCCCATCGCGATGCCTACATCAAGATCTTCGACCGGCTCGGCTTCGAGTACGTCATCGTGCACGCGATGTCGGGGGCGATGGGCGGCTCGGCAAGCGAGGAGTTTCTGGCAATTGCTGAGAACGGCGAGGATACATTCGTCCGCTCACCCGGCGGGTACGCGGCCAATGTGGAGGCCGTGCAAACCTCGCCTCCGCTGCCGCTGCCTTACGACGATGCACCAGCTGCTCATGTCGAGGACACGCCCGATACCCCGACCATTGAGACCCTGGTCGACCTGGCCAATGCTCGCTTCCCTAGGACCGACCGGCTCTGGCAGGCCAGTGACACCTTGAAGAACGTGGTGCTGATGATCACCGAGGTCGACGGCTCCCGGCACCCACTGGTGATCGGAGTGCCAGGGGACCGTGAATTGGATCTCAAGAGGCTTGCAGCTCAACTGGAGCCGGCAGCGCCGCAGCCTTTCAACGACGAGGATTTCGCCGCGCATCCGGAACTGGTGAAGGGCTACCTCGGGCCGGCTCAGTTCGCGGGGTCCGGGGAACCAGCAGCCGCTGCGCTTGGCGAGGAATCCCTCACCAAGATCAGGTATCTGGTCGATCCCCAGATCGTTTCCGGAACTCGTTGGGTGACTGGAGCGAATGAGCCTGGTCGGCATGTCTTCGATCTGACGTGCGGACGCGACTTCACACCCGACGGCATCATTGAGGCGGCCGAGATCCGGGAAGGTGATCCAGCTCCTGATGGCTCCGGACCACTGACGCTGGCGCGCGGCATCGAGATGGGACACATCTTCCAGCTAGGCCGGAAGTACTCCGAGGCTTTGGGCCTCAAGGTGCTTGATCAAAACGGCAAGCTGGTCACAGTGACCATGGGTTCTTACGGGGTTGGCATCTCGCGAGCGGTCGCGGCCGTAGCCGAGGGGACTTGCGACGAAAAGGGACTCTGCTGGCCACGCGAGCTGGCACCGTTCGACGTACACATACTCGCGGCCGGCAAGGACGAGGCTGTGATCACCGCAGCGGTCGATCTCTCCGTTCAGCTCGACGAGGCCGGCGTGTCGGTGCTGCTGGACGAGCGCGCAGTAAGCCCAGGTGTCAAGTTCGCCGACTCGGAGATCTTGGGCATGCCGACGATCGTTGTGGTTGGCCGCGGCCTGTCGAACGGCGTGATCGAATTGCGCGATCGAAAGAGCGGGGAGCAGACCGAAGTGCTTGTTGAGGATGCACTCGGGGAAATCCTCGCAATGGTGCATGGCCAAACCAGGCTGGGCTAAGGCCTTCATGTGCTGGAGGTCTCGGGCCTGACGCTTGCGGCACTGATCCTTGCAGCATTCGTCGCCGGTTGGGTTGATGCGGTGGTCGGCGGCGGTGGGCTGATCCAGCTACCGGCATTACTGATCGGGCTGCCGAGCAGCACACCACCGGCAGTGATCTTGGGCACGAACAAGATCTCCTCGTTCTGCGGGACCGCGACCAGCTCACTGACGTACGCGCTCAGGATTCCGCTTGACTGGCGGACCGTGACACCACTAGTCATTGCCTCAGCCGTTGGATCAGCCATCGGGGCATCGCTGGCGCGGCTGTTGCCGCGAGAAGCCTTCACTCCGATCGTGTTGGCCGCGCTGATCGGCGTCGGCATCTACGTGTGGCGCCGGCCCCAGTTGGGCATGGTCTCCGTGCGCAAACATCCGGGTCGAGGACACTACGGACTCACCGCGTTGATCGGGCTCGGGGTCGGCGCGTACGACGGATTCCTGGGGCCTGGCACCGGCTCCTTCTTCGTGATCTTGCTGGTCGTCGTGCTCGGCTACGGATTCCTGGAAGCGAGCGCGACGGCCAAGATCGCCAATCTGGTCACGAACCTGTCGGCAATTGTGGTCTTTGGTTTGTCCGGTTCGGTGCTGTGGGCGCTTGGGCTGGTGATGGGCGCGGCCAACCTGGTGGGTGGATACCTGGGCGCTCGGACAGCGATCGCCCGTGGCAGCTCTTTCGTCCGCAAGGTCTTCCTCGTAGTGCTCACCGGCTTGATCATCAAGTTGACGTACGACGTCGTGGTGCAGCTGGTCACATGATCAAGTGCTGTAACCGGGCCAGGCGGCCAGAGGAGCCCCCCAGGACCGGGCGGTCTTGATGGCATTGTTGAGCGCGGCGAGCGCCTGCTGCCGATCTTGCTGGGTGGCCGCGGCAGCCAGCCAGAGCCCACAGAACGGCTCCAGCGCGGTCTGCATGCGCATGATCAACTTGCCGGCAGTCGCGGGATTGCGCGGAACGACCGACGGCACGTACGCCGGCGCGGCTGCCGGGACGTCCGCTGAGTGTTTTCTCAGCCAAGCGATCAGGCGGTCGCGGAAGATGCGGTGGGCGAGCAGCTCACGCTCAGCTTTCGGGCGTTGCTTGCTGAACACCTTGAATTTGCCGATCGCCAACTGGTAGCCGTACACGATTGCGTGCAGTTGGCGCACCAATTCGGCGACCGCAGCCTCCTCGGAGAGAACTTCGACCTGCTCTCGATCAGCGACCGGGCTCGTGCCGGGCGGGTTGCTTGAGCCGATTGCCGCGGCGAAGCTCCCGGCGGCGGCGGACAGCGAACCTAAGAGCAGCGCCTCCGAGCCCTTGGCCTTCAGCGCAGCACTCCGGTAGCGGGCGGCCGCGGAGCCTTCGCGGCGAGCCAAGAGGGCTAGCGAGCTGTTCAGTGACATTCCACCGATCTTGGCCGGCGCAGCCCGCGGCGGCGGATTGATGATTGCGCGAGCGTGCGCCGTGTGCGCGTTGCGTAGGAACGTCAGAAGCTGCTGGCGATCCTTTGAGAGCTCCTTTCGATGGGGTCCGACCAGGATCGCGGCGGCGAGTGCTGCCATCGCCTGTTCGGGCGCAGCCGCATCGGCGGCTGGGTGCGGCGCAGCAGCAGTGGCACTGGGTGTGGGACTTCCTGGAGGATTCGATGTAGCGGCGGTCGGTGTGCCAGACGCAGGTGAAGGACCGTCGGCCGCCGGTTCGCTGGGGGTGCATCCGGAAAGCCAGGGGACAGCCAGAGTCGGAGCAGCAAGGCCGATGCCGATGATCATCCGGCGGCTCAACTGGGCTGGCGGAGCGGAGCCCAGCGGTGCATCGGAGTCGGCCACCCGCCGACGGTACCTCAGCCGAACGGTATGCTGCCCCACACGCGCCGCGAGATGTTTTCGCGATCAGCGCCGCCACAACCGAAGGGCCTAATCGGATCGAAGGACAGCGCGATGAAAGAGAGCCAGATTGCTGGTGTGCTGACCCCGGTCCTCGCCCAATTCGGCCTCGAGCTGGAGGCAGTGGAGATCATTCCGGCGGGCAAGCGTCGGCTGCTACGTGTCGTGGTCGACGGCGATGGCCCGCAGGGTACCGGTCCGCTGCTGGATGAGATTGCTGAGGCGAGTATGGCGGCGTCGACCGCACTCGACGGAGCAGACCTGACTGGAGCCGCGCCGTACACGCTCGAGGTGACTTCCCGGGGCGTCAGCCGACCCCTCGAACTGCCTCGACACTGGCGGCGGAACACCGGGCGTTTGGTCGCGGTACAACTGTCTGAAGGGGACGTAATCACCGGGCGAATCGTTTCCAGCGATGAGGACGACGTGCGCCTCGATGTGGACGGCGAGATTCGTGAGATTCCCTTCGCCGACGTTGACCGCGCATTGGTCCAGGTTGAGCTGAACCGGCCGAAAGCGGCGCGCAGCAAGGATGAGGAGGGTTGAGATGGACATCGACATCTCCGTGCTGCGATTGATGGAGCGTGAGAAGGACCTGCCATTCGAGGTCCTGGCCAGTGCGATCGAGGATGCTCTGCTCACCGCGTACGAGAAGACCGAAGGTGCAGTGCACGGTGCCCGGGTCGAACTCAACCGCAAGACCGGACATGTCATCGTGTTCGCGCCAGAGCTTGACGAGGAGAGTCAGCAGATCGGCGAATATGACGCCACACCTGCGGGCTTCGGACGGGTAGCGGCCTCCACCGCCCGCCAAGTGATCATGCAGCGGTTACGGGACGCCGAGGACGAGCAGAAGTACGGTCACTTCTCCGGGGTTGAGGGTGACATCGTCTCCGGAGTCGTGCAGCAGGGCAGTGACAGCCGCACTGTGCTGGTTGATCTTGGCAAGATCGAGGCCATCATGCCGCTGGCCGAACAGGTGCCCGGGGAGCGCTACACGCACGGAACTCGGATCCGTGTCTATGTGGTCTCGGTGCGTAAGGAGCTCCGCGGCCCGCAGGTGATCGTCTCGCGGACCCATCCAGGGTTGGTCGAGAAGCTCTTCAAGCTCGAGGTGCCTGAGATCGCCGACGGGACGGTCGAGATCAAGGCTGTCGCCCGAGAGGCTGGTCATCGCAGCAAGATCGCGGTCGTCAGTCACAATCCGGATGTCAGCGCGAAGGGCGCCTGCATTGGGCCGATGGGGCAGCGGGTTCGTGCCGTCATGCACGAGCTGAACGAGGAGAAGATCGACATCATCGATTACTCTCCCGATCCCGCGACGTTTGTGGGTCAGGCGCTCTCGCCGGCCAAGGTGACCTCTGTGACCGTGGTTGATGCGAACCTGCGAGCCGCTCGCGTAGTCGTCCCCGACTATCAGCTGTCGCTGGCCATCGGCCGGGAGGGTCAGAATGCCCGCCTCGCAGCCCGGCTGACGGGTTGGCGCATCGACATTCGGTCAGATACCGCACCGGCCTGACAGCGCTCGTAAGTCCGCATTTCCCCGTCTCAAGATGGCAAACGTCGAAGCCCGGACTGACCCAGCTCCCTCTTCGACCTGGCTCGTGCGTGACTCGGAATACCGAACACCCCCGGTCGCGTTAGCCTGTTTCGGTGCCCGCCCCCGTACGTATGTGCATCGGGTGCAGGGCTCGAGATGAGAAAGCTGTGCTGCTACGCGTCGTCGCCCACGACGCAAGTGTCGAGATCGACATCCATCACGTGATGCCCGGCCGGGGTGCCTACCTGCATCCGAGACCGGGGTGTCTTGAGCAGGCTCTGAAGCGGCGTAGCCTGGGGAGGGCTCTACGGTCGGAGATTGATGGACAGCAAGCGGCTGTCAAGATCTGGCAGTTCCTCAGCGCGCTCACTTAGACACGCGTACGCGGCTGGGCATAGAGTCTCCAATGCATCCGCTCCTCCAGGAGCGGCTGACGAGCAAGCACTCGCGTAAGCGAGAGCCGACCAGAAAGTGGGCACAACGCTCATGACCACTCGATGAGAACCGCTCAGTGAGCATGTTCATCAACTAACTGGTCCGGAACTTAGACCCGGACCGCCAACAAGGAGAGCAGTGGCAAAGGTCCGAGTCTACGAGCTCGCAAAAGAGCTCGGAGTCGAGAGCAAGATCGTCCTCAGCATGCTGAAGGACATGGGTGAGTTCGTACGATCCGCCTCCTCAACTGTCGAGGCGCCGGTCGAGAGGCGGCTCAAGGAGAAGCTGGCGAGCGAGCCACCACCCCCGGTCAAGAAGACAACAACAAAGAAAGCCGCCGCCGCGAAGGCGCCCGAGGCAGTGCCAGAAGCAGCCGCCCCGGCCCCGGTGGAAGTGGCTGCCGAGGCACCGGTCGTAACGGTGCCCAGCGCGCCGGCCGCGCCGCCGAGTCCGCCCGCGGCACCAGCGCCCGCGGCGCCAGCGCCGGTGACGCCGGCTCCACGTCCAGGCGTGCCCCGGGCACCGGGGCAGCAGGCTGCGCCTGCGGCCCGGATTGGCGAGACGCCCACCCCCACGCCGCGGCCACGTCCCGGCTCCACTGGAGGGCTCCCCGGCGCTCCGGCTTCGCGGCGTCCTGGTACTCCGCGTCCCGGCAACAACCCCTTCTCCTCATCGCAGGGAATGGGTCAGCCTCGTCCGCCGCGGCCTGGCCCGGACGGCGCTCGTACGGGGGGACCGCGTCCGCCTGCCGGCCGCGCTCCGATGGCCCCCGGCGGACGCTCAGGGTTGCCGGGAATGCCCCGGCCTAACCCGGCGATGATGCCCAAGCAGAGCTCTGGTCAGCTTGGCAGCTCGCCTGGGGGGCCGGGTACCCGAGGCCGCGGTGCACCGCCCGGCGGTCGTCGTGCGGGTGGCGGTGCTCCCGGTCGTGGTGGCCCGGGTGGTGGGCCCGGAGGGCCGCCACCGAGTGGCCGCGGGGGCCGTGGTGGTCGCGGTGGCACACAGGGCGCGTTCGGCCGGGCCGGCGGCCCGACTCGGCGTGGTCGCAAGTCCAAGAAGCAGCGCCGTCAGGAATTCGACCAGATGGAGGCGCCATCGATTGGTGGCATCCGGGTCAAGCAAGGCGACGGCCAGAAGGTCCGGCTCGCAAGGGGCGCGTCACTGACCGACCTCGCCGAGAAGATCGGCGCCGACGCGGCCTCGTTGGTCCAGGTGCTGTTCCATCTCGGAGAGATGGTGACCGCGACCCAGTCGGTGAGCGACGACACCCTGCAGGTACTGGGTACAGAGCTCAACTACGACATCGAGGTTGTCTCGCCTGAGGACGAGGACCGCGAGCTGCTGGAGAGCTTCGACATCGAGTTCGGCGAGAACACCGGGAGCGAGGAGGATCTCGCGGCCCGCCCGCCTGTCGTCACTGTGATGGGTCACGTTGATCACGGCAAGACCAAGCTGCTCGACGCGATCCGCAAGACGAACGTGGTGGCCCGCGAGGCCGGCGGCATTACTCAGGCGATCGGCGCCTACCAGGTTTCCACCGAGGTGGAGGATGAAGAACGCAAGATCACCTTCATCGACACTCCTGGTCACGAGGCCTTCACCGCAATGCGCGCCCGTGGTGCCAAGTCGACCGATATCGCAGTTCTGGTGGTTGCGGCTGACGATGGTGTGATGCCACAAACGATCGAGGCACTGAACCATGCGCTGGCAGCGGAGGTGCCGGTAGTCGTGGCAGTGAACAAGATCGACAAGGTGGGCGCCGACCCGACGAAGGTTCGGGGTCAGCTGACTGAGTACGGTCTGGTGCCGGAGGAGTACGGCGGCGAGACGATGTTCGTCGACGTGTCTGCTGTCACCGGCGACGGCTTGGACTCCTTGCTGGAAGCGATCATCCTGACTGCCGACGCAGCACTGGATCTGCGCGCGAACCCGGAGATGGATGCTCAGGGCGTGGCCATCGAGGCTCACCTGGACAAAGGCCGCGGTCCGGTTGCCACCGTTCTGGTGCAGCGCGGCACCCTCAAGGTGGGCGACTCGATTGTCACCGGTCCCGCACACGGTCGGGTACGCGCGCTGCTCGATGATCATGGTGACAACGTCACCGCGGCGCCCCCGTCGTTCCCCGTGCAGGTGCTCGGCCTGACGGCGGTGCCTGGTGCCGGAGACAGCTTCCTGGTTGTCGATGACGATCGGATGGCGCGGCAGATTGCCGAGCGGCGGGCGGCGCGGCTGCGGATGGCGGCCCAGGCGGCCGGCACCCGGCGCAAGACTCTGGACCAGCTGTTCGAGCAGCTCGAGAAGGGTGAGACCCAGGAACTGCGGCTCATACTCAAGGGCGACGGTGCTGGTTCGGTCGAGGCGCTGGAGGACGCGCTCTCCAAGATCGATGTCGGCGACGAGGTCAGCCTGCGCGTGATCGATCGCGGCGTAGGTGCCATTACCGAGACGAACGTCTCGCTGGCAGCGGCATCTGATGCGGTCATCGTCGGCTTCAATGTGCGGCCTCAAGGCAAGGCGGCGGAGCTCGCCGACCGCGAGGGCGTGGACATCCGGTACTACTCGGTGATCTACGCCGCGATCGATGAGATCGAAGCCGCATTGAAGGGCATGCTGAAGCCGATCTATGAGGAGGTCACCCTCGGTCAGGCGGAGATCCGAGAGATCTTCCGCTCGTCCAAGGCGGGCATCATCGCTGGCTGTATGGTCATCAGCGGTTCGATCCGTCGTAATTCCAAGGCGCGACTGCTGCGGGAAGGCGTGGTCGTTACTGACAGCACGATCGCCTCGCTGCGTCGAGAGAAGGACGATGTCACCGAAGTGCGCGAGGGGTATGAGTGCGGCATGACGCTCGCCAATTACTCCGACATCAGGATCGGCGACATCATCGAGACATATGAGATGCGGGAGAAGCCGCGCTCGTAGCGGAGGAGCACATGGGCTCGCCACGCGTGGTGAAGCTGGCCGATCAGATCAAGGTGATCGTCGCGGAGATGCTGGAGCGGCGGATCAAGGATCCACGGCTGGGGTTCGTGACGGTCACTGACGTGCGGCTCACCGGTGACAGCCGGGAGGCGACAGTCTTCTATACCGTGCTGGGGTCGGAGACCGAGTGGGCCGAAACGGCAGCAGCGCTCCGTTCAGCCACCGGGTTGAT
>DASRJV010000166.1:0-5302 GCA_035649295.1 Propionibacteriaceae bacterium | reverse complement strand
GAGGCCCAGATGGCCAGGATCTTGGTCAAGGAGTACTGCTTGGTGTCTGCCGCGCCCTCGACTCGCGCCGGCAGTGTCTGCGTGTTTGTCATGTCCTCAGCGTCGCGAGGTAGGCGCGATCAGCACATCGACCGCAGGTCTCGAAATTGCGGCTTTCGATACACCGAGTGGATGACGGCCATGTCCTCCTTCAGGAGGATGCAATCTAGAGCTCGGCGACTAGCTCCTCCAACTCGTCGTGGCTGAGTGCCATGCCTTCGAATGCCGCCAAGGTGTGCATGGGCATCGTGCCAATCACCTTGATCAGCTCGGGATCCTGTAGCAGCCGCACGTCCCGCTTCGTCAGCAGCTCGCGGCCGCGCTCATCCTCCAGCCATTCATGGAGGGTCGAGTCGGGCCCGAGCGGCAGGGAGAGACGGGGCGCATCGAGAGTGATCGTTTCGGTGGCGACTAGGTGGCGTGACGAGCTGCCAACCGCGATCATGAACTCGCCGGATTCGACTACCCACTGCTGGAAGCGTCTGGACCAGAACGCGAATGCTCGCTCATCGAGTTGGCAACTCACCTGCTGGGTCTCGCCCGCCTCGAGATGCACTTTGACGAACCCCTTCAGCTCTCGAAGCGGCCGCGCCACGGATGCCTCGATGTCTCCGACGTAGATCTGGACGACTTCGGCGCCCGCTCGCCGGCCAGTATTGGTCACAGATGCCGTCACCGTCACGGCAAGATCGCCGCCAGCTACCGAGCCCGCGATCGAAACGTCCACGTCCTCGATCCGGAAGCTGGTGTAGGAAAGTCCAAACCCGAACGGGTAGCTGACATGCTGAATGAGCGTGTCGTAGGCCCGGTAGCCGATGAAGATTCCTTCGCCGTACCCGACGACGCCCTCCTCACCAGGGAAGTTCAGATACGACGAGTTGTCCTGAAGTCGTACGGGAATGGTTTCGGCCAGCTTGCCGGAGGGATTGGCGACGCCCAGCAGTAGATCGACGGCGGCTCCGCCGGCCGCCTGACCGGACAGCCAGCACTCCAAGATCGCGGCAACCCTGTCCTCCCAGGTTGAGACTCGTACTACGCCGCCGTTCGCCAAGATCACGATCAACCGATCATGTACCTCAGCCAGAGCGTGTAGCAGCACCAGCTGGTTGGCGGGCAGATCGATATGAGTTCGATCGAATCCCTCTGACTCGTCCTCGCCCGGCAGTCCAAGAAACATCAGCACATGATCAGCTCCGCTTGCCAGCTCGACTGCCTCTTGCAGCAACTCCTCGTCGTTCTCGGTCGTGCCAATGCCGAAACCGGCCGCAAAGCTCACCTCTGCAAGGCCAGCAAAGGCCGACTGCAACTCCTCCAGTGCCACGTCGACCCGGGTGGGATTGACTTGCGAGCTGCCAGCACCCTGGAATCGCGGGCTACGGGCGAACTCACCGATCACTGCAACGGTGCTTCCTGGCTCTGGCTCGAGCGGCAGCACATTGCCGTCGTTCTTCAATAGCACCGCTGACTCATGCGCAGCGCGGCGAGCCAGCGCATGATGATCATCAAAGTTGAACGAGGCGCCCTCACTGAGCGCCGGCTGGGACCGATCAACCAGATGCAGCACCCGGCTCACCGATTCGTCGAGAACGGACTCGTCCAGTGACCCATCGCCTACGGCGGCGACGATCGCCGCATCACTGACTCCGAGGTTGGGCGGCATCTCAAGATCAAGACCACCCTTCAGTGCCGCAACCCGATCATGTACCGCACCCCAGTCCGACACCACAAGGCCCTCGAAACCCCACTCTTCGCGCAGTACCTCAGTCAACAACCAGTGGTGCTCTGAGCAGTAGATGCCGTTGACCTTGTTGTAGGCGCACATCACGGTCCACGGCTGGGAAAGCATCACCACCCGCTCGAAGGCCGGCAGATAGATCTCCCGCAAGGTCCGCTCATCGACCTCAGCGCTCACTCGAAGTCGATCATCCTCCTGATTGTTTGCGGCATAGTGCTTCAGCGACGTACCAATGCCTTGGCTCTGAGTGCCTTGGACCATGGCGATTGCGAGTTCGGCTGCCAGCCACGGATCCTCGGCGACATACTCGAAATTCCGCCCGCACAAGGGCGACCGTTTCATGTTGATCCCCGGCCCCAGCACGACCGATACGCCCAACCTCTTCGCCTCGCGGCCCAAAGCCTCGCCCACCGTTCGAAAGAGCTCCGGATTCCATGAGGAGCCCAATGCCGAGGCCGTCGGGAAGCACGTCGCAGGCGCACTGCCCCCGATTCCAACGTGGTCGGCTGCTTCCAGTTGGGCGCGCAGACCGTGGGGGCCATCGGAGACCATGATTCGGGGGATTCCGAGTCGTTCCACCGGAGCCGTGTGCCAGAAATCCGAGCCAAGGCACAGCGATGCCTTCTCCTCCAGCGTGAGCTCTGAGATTCGATTGATTGAGTCGTTTGCGGCTTCGGACACGACGCACTCCTCGAAGAAAATGGAACCGGACGTCTCAATCACATCATCGGCAGATCAGCTGGGACTCTTGGCCCTAAGGTGGCGCTCGACTCCCGGCCGATGGATGGTGATTCATGATGAGCTTCTCCAGGATCAAGGTCGCCGTCGTCGGCGGCGGCGTGATCGGCGTATCCATTGCCCAGCAGCTGGCTCGGGCTGGAGCGGACGTGATCTTGCTCACCGAGGGTGCACTGACCAGCGGCACATCAGGGCGTTCCTTGTCGTGGTTGAACTCGGCTGGCATGTGGAGGGAGCCCTACCATCGGCTGCGGATGGTCGGCATCGATCGCTACCGGACTCTGTCAGCTCAACATCCGGACCTCCGCTGGCTGCGCTTTGCGGGCGGGCTGGTTTGGTACGCCGAAGACAACGCTTCGGAATTGCGCCAACGTCATGATCATGAGGTGGCTCATGGCTACGACAGCCATCTACTTGCTCGTGATCGCGTTGGCGCTCACACTCCGGGTGTCAATGCAGCAGCTATTCCGGAGACTGGTGCCATCTGGAATCCGGGCGAGGGATGGGTCGATCTGCCAAGCCTCGTCCAGTTCTTGATCAAGGACTTCGTCGAACGCGGCGGGAAACTCGTCACCAAGGCCGGGCAGTGCACCGTCCGCAGCAAGGCTGGCTCAATAACCGGCGTGGCGACCAAGAATGGGCAGCTCGTTGGCGCAGATGTTGTGGTGTTGGCCGCCGGCGCCGCCGTACCAGCCATGGTTGCCGATCTTGGCATCATCATCCCGGATGCCACGCCAATCTCTTTTCTCGTCACGAGCCGACCCGTACACCATCCGTTAAGGGCGGTCCTCAACACTCCACGAGTCTCGCTCCGGCCCACCCCGGACGGCGCATTGGCGGTGGACTCCGACTGGGCCAACGACCACATCACGCGCGCCGCAGACGGCAGCTATGCGGTGTCGCCGTCGATCATCGATGCCCTGCTAGCGGAGGCTTCGCTGGTCTTAGAAGGCACGCCGAGGCTCGAAGCCGCCTGGTTTGGAATCGGCCCGAAGCCGGTCCCCGGTGACGGAGAATCCGTACTCGGCCCTGTCGACGAGGTAGCTGGTCTCTACCTCGCGTTCACTCACAGCGGTGCAACCCTGGGTCTGATTGTCGGTGAGCTTCTGGCATACGAGATCACTGCTGGTGCCCCTCACCCGATGCTGAAGGAATTCAACGTCCGACGCTTCCGCCACGTCGGCGCACCCGAAGTAGCCCGGCGACGTTGAGCGCGATGACCCACACAAGCACAATGACGCCCACTTGAGCCCAGCCCTGGGCGTCCATGTGGCCAGACAGCAGGTTCTGGACGGAGGCGAATGGCGCAAGCCACTCCTGAATGCCCTGAAGCCCAGGGACCGCACCGGTGACGATCCAGAGCCCGAGCGGCACTACCACGTCCGCGGTGATTGCGACGGCACTCGAACCCAACAGCAGGCCCCAGCCGGCGCCGGATAATTGCGCGATCAGCTGCACCAGCACGCTGCCGAGAATGATCATGCCGATCGCGTCCCAGCGTCCTTCCTCGGCCGGCGGTGCCGCGGCGCTGGTCCCGAGCGCAGAGATCAGGACGCCGTAGGTAGCCCCTGCGATTGCGATGATCATGCTGGCCAGCAGTTTCGCGGCGATGATCACGTCAGGTGATCTGCCGGATGTGAGAGTCGTCGCCGCCCGGCGTCCGAAATCCTGAGTCATGAGCAAGACGCTCACGAACGGCAGGGGGAGGGAGATCGCGCTCTGGGTATAGAACGAGATCACCGCGAAAGTACGGTCCGCTGCTGAGCCAAGGAAGGTGATCAAGCCAACGCTGAGCAGCCCCACGACACCAGAGGCGACCAACAACCAGCGGCGGGCCGGGGTGCCGGCAGACTTGCGAAGTTCCCAGAGGATCGCAGGAGCAAGATCAGTCACCATGCTCGTCATGGTGGTTCGGGTGCGCGGCTGAGGTAGTGGTGGCCGGTGGGTGTGGTGATGATGATTTTGTGTGGTCCGCCGTGGGAGCCGCAGTCGATGAGGGTGAGGTGCCAGCCGGGCATTTCGCGGACTTGGTTGCCGCGTTCGCACTCGCCGCGTCCGTTGGTGTAGGTGGTGAGTCCGCCGTCGGCGTGTCGGGTGATGTGGTCGAGGTGTCGGATGGGTGCGTCGCAGAAGGGGTCTCGGCAGGTTTGGTCGCGTAGTCGTATCAGTTTGGCGAGCCAGCCGTCGAAGTAGCGCCGGCTGGGATCGCCTCCCACAATCGGCCCTGAGCCTTGGGTTGACCCTTGGGGTGCGGTGAACAGGCGGCGCCACCATTTGCGTCCCTGGCTGTTGGTCAGGATGTGGCGGGCCAGCTCACCGGGCAGCGGACCGTAGCCGGGGATCACGGCAGCACTCCCATTGTCTTTGTTGAGCAGGGAATCGAGGGGCATCAGCAGTTGCAGTTCAACATTGACATCTGTTGCTCGTGTCTGGCCGGTGAGTCTTTCCACCAGGGTGTCGGCCATGATCTGATCCCGGGTCCGGCCATCCCCGGTGGCGACGGTCGCATCGGCGTGTTGCCGTAGCGCGGCATAGCAGGCGATGCCTTGCTCTACTGGCAGGTAGCCGGTCAGCACCGCCATGGTGTCCGGTGCTGGTCGACAACCGACTCGGCGGTGCTGGCGTTCGGTACGGCCACGTTCCACATAACCCTGCCGATCCGCCTGATACGCAGCTTTGCGGATGCAGCCGGTTGCGGCTTTGAATCCCATCCCGGCGATGCCGGCGGCCACTAGGTGCTGATCCACCTGGCGGCGGCGGTCCGGGTCGAGATGCCGCGTCTCGGCGACC
>DASRJV010000165.1:0-11231 GCA_035649295.1 Propionibacteriaceae bacterium | reverse complement strand
CTGCCGTCAGGCGGGGTTCGTGAGTGGCCAGGGGGTGGGGATCTGATTACCTCGGTAGGTGTAGCGAGAAACGGCTACGGCCTCGATCCGAAAGTACTTGACCCCGTCCGCTGCGATCAACCACCGCCCCTCGGGGGTGGTGAGGTGGCGGCGGAGCTGCCCCCAATTCCAGCCATGGCGGGCCCGCAGCAGGTGGGCAAGCCTCCACCAGGTGAAGGTGTCCAATTTGCTGAAGGTAGATTTCGCCACGGCGTGTTTGAAGTAGTTGGCCCATCCGCGCATGATCTGACCAAGCCTGGTCAGCAGATACGCAAGATCCCACTGTGATGTCTTGTGTGTCAGGGCACGGATCTTCGCCTTCACCGACCGAACCGGACGGTCGGCGATGAAGGTGTAGACGTACCACTTGTTCGACCCTCTCTGGGGTTTCCACCGGATGCGAAAGCCGAGGAAGTCGAACCCGTCGCTCATGTGGACCACCTGGGTCTTGGCCGGTGAGAGCCGCAGCCCAAGCGGGGCCAGCATGTGGGCGACGTCTTCGCGTAGCGCTTCAGTGTCCTCGCGCGAACCGTGCACCAAGATCACGAAATCGTCGGCGTAACGGATGAGCCGCCACGTCGGCCGTCCCTTGGAGCGCCGGTAGCCGCGCTTGCCCGGCGTCGACATCGTCCCGCCCGGCTGCCACGGCGCCATGACATGCTCGTCGAGCGCGGATAGCGCGATGTTGGCCAGCAGCGGGGACAAAATGCCGCCTTGCGGCGTGCCGGTCAGGGTGTCTTGTTGGTCGCCGAGTTCGGTGAGGATCCCGGCTTTCAGGAACGCCTTGACCAGCGCCAAGACGCGTTTGTCCTTGACCCGTGCCCGCACCCGGTCCATCAGGGCCGCGTGGGAGATGGAGTCAAAGCATGCCTCGATGTCCGCATCGAGCACCCAGCGATAACCACGGGTGCCGAAGTGGTGAATCTCAGCAATCGCGTCATGGGCACGCCGTCTGGGCCGGAACCCGTAAGAGACCGGCAAAAAGTTGGCCTCGAAAATCGGTTCCAACACCAGTTTCAGCGCCGCCTGAACGACCCGATCCGCCACGGTAGGAATACCGAGACTACGGACCTTCCCCGATCCGCCCGGCTTCGGGATCTTGCGTTCCCGAACCGGTAACGGTCGAAACGAGCCGTCCTTGAGGGCCGCCCGCAGATCGTCCAGGAACCCGGGCACACCCACATACTCCTCGATGTCGGCGACCCTCAGGCCGTCCACACCAGGCGTGCGCGCCCCCCGGTTACCCGCGACCCGATCAAACGCCATGATCAGCGTCGCCGGGTCGTACACGAAGTTGAACAAGTCACCGAACCGGCGGCCAGCATCAGCCACCGCCCAACGGTGAAGCTTGGCCTGCATCTCCGATACCCTCACCCAAAGCCCGTCAGGCATTGAACGAGGAGCATCGCCATTCAGCGACGCGTCTTCCGGCATTGCAGTCTCCTTCCCCTCTCGTAACCGCTGCCGCCCTTCCCCATGTGCACGGGCTTTCCCCGGCCCGGAGTACTACGGCGGCTCCGCCCCGCCCCGGACCGATCAGCTGTCGGTGCGCCCAGCCCCACCCACCCACCGGCTGCGGGCGCCCAGGGCAAGATCCAGAACGGTTCCCGTGTTCACTGTGGTTCGCTCAACGAAGGAGGAGCCCGACTATGCCCCTGCGGCATCGCTGCGGGTACGCCGCAGCCTTTCCCCGCAGCCTCCCTGGCAGCTCGTGCCCACCACCACAGGAGTTCCCTGCCACGCTCACGCGCGGCAGGTGCGCGCCGCATCCAGCCCAGATCCACCAGGTTCGAGCTGGCGCCGCATCAAGGGGATGTCACACGCCGGTTCCTCTCGTACTCCTCTCCGTCACGCTCGCCGGACCCGAACCATCTGGCAGTACTGGCCCGTCCCGGCTTTGTCAGGGCTGCTCCCACCCTCCCGGCACCACCCGGTTCAGGCTGCCCCCAGCTTCACCGCCCTGCTGCGACAGGATCAGCGGCGAAGGTTTCTCACCTCCCCTCGAACCACAGCGCCTCACGGCGCACGCACGAACTGCGCCATACCGCGGCCAGCCTGGCCATTGCCAGTGGCGCCGACATCAAGATCGTCCAGCAGATGTTGGGCCACAAGTCGGCGGTGATGACCCTCGATCAGTACGGCCACCTGTTCGGCGATCGGCTCGACATTGTGGCCGACGCAATGGACGCAGCACGCACCTCAGCGCTCGCTGGTGGGTACCCAGTAGGTACCGGAGGGGAGGTGGTCGAATTGAGACGAGACGCGAAATAGCCTTTGACTAGGCGTCTTACCTGGTAGCCCCGACGGGATTCGAACCCGCGCTACCGCCTTGAGAGGGCGGCGTGCTAGGCCGCTACACAACGGGGCCCTAGCTGATGATCATCATTCTTGAGACGCGGAAGCCTACCAATTCCCCTTGTCCTGAAGCGAACCCGAGGCTTCTGTCTCGCTGGGGTACTAGGACTCGAACCTAGACTAACTGAACCAGAATCAGTCGGGCTGCCAATTACCCTATACCCCACTACCGCTGCCGCAGGGCTGGTCGCACCCGCCCTGGCACGAGGACAAACTTTACTGTAGGCCGCGTTTCGCGCCCAAACCACGCATCTTCAGGACGACGTCGTTTGTTCCAGATCGACATGGGTTCGCAGCTTCATCAAACGTGACAGGGCATACGCCAGAACAGCAAAGAGCGCGAACCCACCCACATCGAACCCGGCATCAACCCAGCTGATTTCCTTGACTCCCTTGATCGTGGCCACCGAAGTCGTCAGCCCGGCGTACACATAGGCGAACACATTGTTGATGACATGCGCTGCGATGCCGGCCTCCAGGCCGCCGGTGCGCCACACCAAGAGTCCAGCCAGCAGGGCGAAACCCAGTCGGTCGACGAACAGCGGCAGGTTCTGGGTGCCGTGGAGCAGAGCGAACACCAGCGATGAGACGACCACTCCGAACCAGGGCCGCGATACCAGGCTGCCGAGCGCCTGCAGCAGATACCCACGAAAGAAGATCTCTTCGGCTGCAGCCTGGATCGGCGACGTCAGCACGATCACCGCGAGGAAGGCCCAGAAACCTTCTTGCGGGTGAATGGACAGGGGTTCACCAACCGTCGTGGACAGCAGCATCACCCCGTTTAGCACGACGGCAGCGATCGCCAGGCATCCGAACAAGTACCGCCAGCGGATCCGCGGCTGTACCGAGGAAAGCCACCTTGGCCGCATCTGGTGGATCGCGGCCATCAGGCCCCACGCGACGGGGATCAAGGCCGCCAGACCGAGGTTCACCGACAGCATGCCGATCGGCAGTTCGAATGCGAAGGCTTTGGTGAAGTAGTCCCGATAGGACTGATCCGCAGCGGTCGTTGCCCAAAACAGCGTGACAAGGGCCTGGCTCACCACCGAGGTGATGAGCAAGAACAGTGACAAACCGAGGACAACGCCGAGTACTGACCGCCACCACACATACGATTCGCCACGCAGAATCTGCGGGTACGCGGCGCCGTCAGGCGGCAGCGCGGCCCGCTCGACGACTTGAGGCGGCGGCTTCGGCTGCTTCCAACTCTCCACTGATTGTGCCTTCGGCCGCGGCGCGGGCGGGGCGTCGCCGGCACGCACCGCTGGATTGCCGGACCGGCTGCGGGTCCTGGAGCTGTTCCGTTCAGGGACGGACGAGCGCTTTTGCCTGGTCACAACCTCACTGATCCTCGATGTGGCAAGGCCTCATCGCTGGCTCGATTCGGCGAAGGTGGGGTCTCCCAGCTCGGTCAGCGCTGCAGCGATCCGCGCCAGTGTCGACTGCCGGCCGAGAAGCTCAATCGACTCGAACAGCGGCGGTGAGATCCGGCTCCCGGTGACCGCCGCCCGCACCGGTCCGAAGGCAAGCCGTGGTTTCAGCCCCAGACCGTCGATCAGCGCAGTTCGCAACGCCGACTCGACAGCGCCGTGATCGAAATCCTGCAGGGCAGCCAGCGCCTCATAGGCCGCCGTCAACGTCGGTAGCGAATCAGCCGACAACCCGGCGTCGGGCGCGATGTCGATCTTGTCATCGGGCAGGAACAGAAAGGCCAACAGTCCGACTGCCTCCGAAAGAGTGTTGATGCGCTCCTGGACCAGCGGCGTTGCGGCTGCGAGCAGATCCAGCTCAGCAGGCAGCGTCGGCTGGCTGATGAGGCCGGCCGCCGCCAAGAACGGCACCAGATTTTCCGTCAGCTCAGCCGGAGGGAGCAGCCGAATATGCGCAGCGTTGATGGCCTCGCACTTCTTGGCATCGAAGCGCGACGGGCTCGCGTTGACCCGTCGGATGTCGAAGACCTCGACCATCTCGGCAATGCTGAACACGTCGCGGTCCTCAGCGATCCCCCAGCCCAGCAGAGCCAAATAGTTCAGCAGCCCTTCCGGCAAGTAGCCCTTCTGCTGATATTCCGCCAGACCGGACCCCTTGTCCCGCTTGGACAAGCGCCGACTACCCTCACCGAGCACGGTCGGCAGGTGACCGAAAACGGGGGTACGCCCGCTGCCGACTCCGATCTGCCGGAGCGCGTCGTACATCACGATCTGTCGGGGAGTTGAGGGCAACAAGTCCTCACCGCGAAGTACGTGAGTGATCTTCATCAGCGAATCGTCCACGGGATTGACCAGCGTATAGAGCGGTTCGCCATTGCCGCGCACGATGACGTAGTCAGGCACATGAGCGGCCGCGAAGCGTACTGGTCCACGAACCAGATCATCGAAGGCGATGTCGGCATCGGGCACCCGCATCCGCACCACTGATGGAGTCGACATGGCTTCCAGCTCCGCGATCTTCTGTTCGCTGAGGTTGCGGCAGAAGCCGTCGTAACCCGAAGCCGCACCCGCCGGCCGCAGCGCTTCACGGGCCTCGATCTCCTCCCGCGTGCAATAGCAGCGGTACGCCAGCTTCGCGGCAAGCAACTTGCTGACCACGTCGCGGTAGATGTCGCCGCGCTCGGTCTGGATGTAGGGACCGTACGGGCCGCCGACCAGTGGACCCTCGTCCCACGTCAGGCCTAACCAGGTCAGGGAGTCGTAGAGGACCTGGTATGACTCCTGAAGGTTGCGCCCTGCATCGGTGTCCTCGACCCGGAGTACGAAGGTCCCGCCATAGTGCCTGGCAAACACCCAATTGAACAGCGCGCTGCGAACGTTGCCGACGTGCAGATTGCCGGTCGGAGACGGCGGAAACCGTACGCGTACCGCCTCAGGTGCCAGATCGCCCAGCACCGTCGAATCGTCTCGGGCCTTGGGATCGCCCTCGGTCACTGCACCGCCTCTTCCGACGTCTCTTCTGATCGCGTTCCTGCGATCGGGTTGGTGAGGGTGCCAATGCCCTCGATTTCGATACTGACCTGCTGTCCTGGCAGCACCGGTCCGACGCCCGACGGTGTTCCTGTCAAGATCACATCGCCTGGCAGCAAAGTGGTGTAGGAGGAGATGTAGGCCACTAGTTCGGGGATCTTGAAGATCATGTCACTGGTCGTGCCATCTTGACGCGGCTCGCCGTCCACCGTAGTGCGAATCGCCAGAGCAGCAACCTCGTCGAGCCCCTGGTGGGTGGTGATCCACGGCCCGAGTGGACAGAAGGTGTCGTAGCCTTTCGCGCGCGCCCACTGCCCGTCGGTCTTCTGCAGGTCACGCGCGGTGACATCGTTGCCGACCGTATAGCCGAAGATCACCTCGGGAACCCGAGATACCGGCACCTCCTTGCAGATGCGTCCGATGACAACCGCCAGCTCGCCCTCGAAGTCAACCCGGCGACTTGCGGCCGGGTAGATGATCGGCTCACCCGGCCCAATGACGGAGGTATTCGGCTTGAAGAAGGTCAGAGGTGTCTTCGGCACCTCTTGGCCCATCTCATCTGCGTGCGCGGCGTAATTGCGGCCGACGGCCACGACCTTGCTGCGAGGAATGACCGGTGCAAGCAGGCGAACCCCGTCGAGATCCCTGCGCTCCCCTGTCAGTTGCACCGACATTGCGATCGGATCGCCAGTCAGTACCGAAACCGTGTCGGGATAGCGCCCACCGTCACCGCTGAGTTCCACGACGCCGTACTGCGGATCCCCACCGGCCGCGAAACGGGCAATACGCACCGAAGTAGCCTATCCGTCATGGCGACCGCCACGAGCCCATCGCACTCCCCCTTCCACGCAGTCGATCTCATCCGCTGGAAATGCGACGGCGGCGAGCTGAGCGATGCCCAAATCGACTGGTTGATCGCCGCCTATACCGCTGACGAGATCGCCGACGAGCAGATGTCGGCCTTCGCCATGGCGGTCCGGTTTTGCGGACTGAGCCGACGGGAGTTGGAGAGCTGGACTCGGGCCATGATCAACTCAGGGGAACGGTTGGACTTCTCAGGACTGTCCAGGCCGACCGTGGACAAGCACTCCACCGGCGGTGTCGGCGACAAGATCACGCTGCCGTTGGTTCCGCTGGTTGCTTCCTGCGGCGCAGCGGTGCCACAGCTATCTGGTCGAGGACTCGGTCATACCGGCGGCACGCTCGACAAGCTCGAATCAATTCCTGGCTGGCGAGCTTCTTTGAGCAACGAGGAGATGCTGCGCCAGCTTGAGGACCTTGGCGCGGTGATCTGCGCGGCTGGGCCGGGGCTGGTGCCCGCAGACAGGAAGCTTTATGCGCTGCGAGACGTGACCGGAACTGTCGAGTCCATCCCGCTGATCGCCTCCTCGATCATGAGCAAGAAGATCGCGGAGGGTGCCGGTGCCTTGGTGCTGGACGTCAAAGTCGGATCGGGCGCGTTCATGAAGACCCAAGAGTCGGCGCGCGAGCTAGCGAAGACCATGGTCGATCTCGGTCGAGCCGAGGGGATGACCACAGTTGCGCTGCTTACCGACATGTCGGTTCCCTTGGGTCTCACGGCTGGAAATGCCTTGGAGGTCGCAGAGTCGGTCGAAGTGCTCAACGGCAGCGGGCCTCCGGACGTCATCGAGCTCACCATCGCCCTGGCGCGTGAGATGGTCGCAGCCGTTGGTCGCGATGATCATGATCCAGCCGACCGGCTAGCCTCCGGCGCAGCACTGGACATTTGGCGTTCCATGATCAAGGCGCAGGGCGGCGATCCTGATGCCGATCTCCCCGTTGCGCGGGAGACCGATGTGATCACCGCTGAGCGGGACGGGATACTGCAGTCCTTGGATGCGCTCTCCGTAGGAGAGGCCGCCTGGCGACTGGGGGCCGGCCGCGCCCGCAAGGAGCATGCCGTGCAGTCAGGAGCGGGCGTTCAGCTCCACGCGAAGCCCGGCGCCCAGATACGGGTCGGGCAACCGTTGATCACCCTGCACACCGACACACCCGAACGGTTCGCGGGCGCTCGCGAGGCACTCGCCACGGCGTACGAAATTGGCGACGGCGCTCCGAAGGAGCAGCCACTCATCCTCGACCGAGTGACATGACGGGCACGTCGATCCCTACTTCATCGTCGGCGTGGATGAGGCCATAGACGTACGCGTCACAGAGGGCCTCCCACGAGGCCTCGATGATGTTCTGACCGACTCCGACTGTTGTCCAGGCGCTGAGGCCGTCGGTGGTCTCGATAAGCACTCGTACGGTCGCATCAGTGCCATGACCCTGGTCAAGGATCCGGACTTTGTAGTCGATGAGCTCGAATTTCTCGACCGCAAGATAGACAGGCAGCAGAGCGTTGCGCAAAGCATGGTCGAGGGCATTGACCGGACCGTTGCCCTCTCCCACTACGCGCTGGCTTTGGCCCTTGGCCGTCAATCGCACGGTGCATTCGGTGTCGGTTTCCTGGCCGTATGTCGACTGGGTGAAGACGCGCCAGGAGTGCACTCTGAAGTACTCCGGCAGCTGCCCGAGCTCGCGCCGCAACAGCAGCTCGAAGCTGGCGTCCGCCGCTTCATAGGTGTATCCGGCTGCTTCTGCGTCTTTCACCCGGTCGGTGATCCGAGCCGCGAGCTCGCGGTCGGACAGGTCGAATCCCAGTTCCTCACCCTTGATCTGGATGTTCGCACGACCCGCCATGTCGGAAACCAGCATCCGCATGTCGTTGCCGACGATGGCAGGGTCGATGTGCTGATAGAGATTGGGATCCACTTTGATCGCGCTGGCATGCAGCCCCGCCTTGTGAGCGAACGACGACAGACCAACATAAGGCTGACGAGCGCTTGGTGGCACGTTCGTCACCTCTGCGATGGCATGCGCGAGACGGGTTGCCTCTCGCAGCGAGCCGGCCGGAAGCAACGGCCAGCCGTACTTCAGTTCGAGGTTGGCGACTATCGAGAGCAGCTCGGCATTGCCGGTGCGCTCCCCGTAGCCGTTCACGGTTCCCTGGACATGCATGACTCCCGCGTCCACCGCGGCGAGTGTGTTGGCGACGGCACAACCTGTGTCGTTGTGAGTGTGGACGCCCAGCGGGACGCCGAGCTCGCTCGCGGCCGCCACGATCTCACTGACCCACGGTGGCAACATGCCGCCGTTGGTGTCGCAGAGCACTGCAACGTCGGCACCCGCTTCGGCAGCGGTGCGCACCACCTCCAACGCGTACGCCGGATTCTCCCGGTATCCGTCGAAGAAGTGCTCGCAATCGACGAAGACCCGCTGGCCCTCAGATCGTAGGTGCCGCACAGTGTCGCTGATCATCGCCAGGTTCTCTGCCAAGGTGGTGTGCAGCGCCTGCTCGACGTGCCGGTCGTGACTCTTGGCCACGATGCAGGCCACAGGCGCACGGGCATCTCGGAGCGCTGCCGTCAACGGGTCGTCGGCGGCCTTCATACCCACTCGCCGGGTAAATCCGAAGGACACCAGCTGAGCGTTCTTGAGTGTGAGTGCGCCGTCCGCCATCGCGGCGAAGAATGCGGTATCGGTCGGATTGGCGCCCGGCCAACCGCCTTCGATGAATCCCACGCCCAACTCGTCGAGTAGCGCCGCAATTCCCAACTTGTCGGCCACCGACAAATTGAGGCCCTCCTGCTGCGAGCCGTCCCGCAATGTGGTGTCGAAGACGTGGAACTCGGCCGGCTTGGGCCTTGACTGGGGAGACATTCGGTTCCTCTTAGTCATTGGTTGGATGTCCTGCTATGTCCTGGCATGAAAAAACCTCCCGTGTACGGACAGGAGGCTGTGCGCGCTGGACGGTACTCAGCGCGCTAACAAATAATCACCGCCAGAAACTGCATGCCCCACAGTGTTCCCTAGATCTCGCAAAATTGCCAGCGGATACGCCGAGTTGCCAGCGCAATGATTGTCGGAGCGGCCTTTGACGCTGACTTGTCAGTACCCAGTTGACCTAGAGCCCGACGGGGTACTGACAGGTCGGCGATTAGAGGATGCGGCGGAGCCAGCCGTACTTGTCATCTGCGCGGCCGTATTGGATGTCCAGCAGCCGCTGCCGGAGCGCCAGGGTCGTCTCCCCACTCTCTCCGGAGCCAACGTGGTAACTTCCGGCCTCATCGTGCAGGGTGCCGATGGGAGTGGCGACCGCAGCTGTGCCGCAGGCGAAGAGCTCGGTCACCTTGCCCGACCCGATGCCGTCCAACAGTTCGGCGATCTCGATCCGGCGCTCGACCGGGGTCAGGCCGAACTCTGATGCCAAAGTCAAGATCGAATCGCGGGTGACACCCTCCAGAATGGATCCGGTGAGTTCGGGAGTGATCAGTTCATTGTCGGTCGTGATCAGGTAGACATTCATACCCCCGAGCTCTTCCAACCAGCGATGTTCGGCAGCATCTGCGAACATCACCTGATCACATCCGTGCTCGATCGCCTGTTGCTGCGGGAGCAGGCTGGCAGCGTAGTTGCCAGCACATTTCGCCGCACCGGTGCCTCCTGGTGCCGCACGCGAATACGTGGTGGCGATCCAGATGTCTATTGGCTTCACACCGGTGGTGAAATAGGCGCCGGCCGGACTGGCGATGCAGCAGTAGGTGACGCGCTTCGCCGGGCGAACGCCGAGAAACGCCTCCGTTGCGAACATGAAGGGCCGCAGATAAAGACTTTGCTCGGGAGCCGTTGGCACCCACGCGACATCGGCTGCGACCAGCTCCTCAATACTGCAAAGAAAATCCTCGGCTTGCAGGGGCGGAAGGGCGAGCCGGCGAGCTGAGCGCAGAATTCGCTCGGCGTTCTGGTCGGCACGGAAGGTCCAGATAGTGCCGTCTTCGTGCCGGTAGGCCTTGAGGCCCTCGAATACCTGCTGGGCATAGTGCAATACGGCGGTTGCGGGGTCAAGTGAGAACGGCCCGTACGGCACGATCGCCGAGTCATGCCAGCCGTCAGCAGCTGTCCAGGTTGCTACTGCCATGTGATCGGTGAAGTACACCCCAAATCCGGGATTGGCCAGAATGGCGCTGCGTTCGCTCTCGCTGCGCGGCTTTGGGTTGGACCGGAGTTCGAAATGAAGGCTCACAATCAGTCGCTTTCGGTAGTGGTGGCGGGCGTTGGAGTCCGCACCGTGCTCCTGGCGGTCACGCTACCGCCACCTCGCTGAGACCTCGTCGCTGCAGGCCATCCGCGACGGCTACGATGCGCCGGTGACCGAGACAAGCGCGACCCGCCAAACCTTCAACCTGGCCGTCATCGGCGGGGATGGGATCGGGCCCGAGGTCATTACCGAAGGGCTCAAGGTCCTCGATGCCGTCGCAGGTCCCGGGGTCTTCGCACCGACCAGCTACGACCTCGGAGCCAGTCGCTGGCAACGCACTGGCGAGGTCCTCCCAGACTCCGTCCTCGCCGAGCTCGCTGCTGCTGACGTGATCTTGTTCGGTGCCGTGGGCGCTGCACCTGGGGCGACCGACGTACCCAGCGGACTGCTCGAGCGGGGCCTGCTGCTCAAGCTGCGCTTCGCCTTCGACCACTACGTGAACCTCCGGCCCAGCCGGCTGTATCCCGGAGTTCCGACCCCGCTGTCCGAGGAGGTGATCGCCGGCAACGAGGTCGACTTCGTCGTGGTTCGCGAAGGCACGGAAGGTCTGTACTGCGGCAATGGTGGCTTGGTCCGGGCCGGCACACCACAGGAGATCGCAACCGAGGTAAGCGTCAATACCGGGTACGGGGTCGAGCGCGTCATTCGCGACGCTTTCGAACGTGCTACCACCCGCCACAACAAGATCACCTTGGTGCACAAGCACAACGTGCTGGTCAACGCCGGAGGCTTGTGGAACCGTCAGTTCCAGGCAGTGGCCGCGCGATACCCGGGAG
>DASRJV010000164.1:0-5992 GCA_035649295.1 Propionibacteriaceae bacterium | reverse complement strand
CCGTTGAGGTGGCCAAACGGGTGCTGCCCGCAACGGTGATGATCCAGGCCGGTCGAGGAACGGGATCCGGGTTCTTGATCGACAGGGACGGCCGCATCGTGACCAACAATCACGTGGTCGCCGACGCGACCGACGGGTCGAGGATTCGCGTCGTCCTCTCCGATGGTCGGCGGTTGAACGCTGTGCTGGTGGGTCGCAGCCCGTCCTACGACATCGCCGTGATCCGGGTCAGCGGAGTGGCCTCGCTGCAGCCTGTCGAGCTCGGTGACTCAGACCAAATCCAGGTGGGAGAGCCGGTGATTGCCGTCGGTTCGCCGCTCGGACTGCCCGGTACGGTCACGCAGGGCATCATCTCGGCTCGGAATCGTCCGGTGATGGTTTCCGAAGGCGCAGCCGCGGACTCGCCTACCGCATACATCAATGCCATTCAGACCGACGCCTCCATCAATCCAGGGAACTCCGGGGGCCCGCTGGTGGATGCGGGAGGGCGCGTGGTCGGGGTCAACTCTGCGATCCTGACGTTCGCAGCCAGCCGCAATATCGGGCTCGGCTTCGCGATTCCGATCAACCAGGCTGCCACGATCGCCGACTTGTTGATCAAGAACGGCAAGGCAACCTACCCGGTGATCGGTGCCAATGTGCAAGACGTCTCATCGGGTGTTGAGCTGGGCGCGGTTGACGCCCAAGGCCCAGCCGGCAAGGCCGGCCTGAAGGCCGGCGACTTGATCACCAAGATGGACGGTCAACCGGTTCTCACCATGGAGGAGTTGATCGTCGGCATTCGCACCCGACGGCCGGGCGATGTTGTGGTCTTGGACTACGCTCGCGGCTCGACACCAGGCCAGGTCCGAGTCACTCTGGGTAGCAAGGAGGGCTGACCATGACGCCCCTGCTGCTGGACATCAACGCCCCGGAGTTCGTGCTGTTACTGGTACTCGCGGTGATCTTGTTCGGCCCGGAGCGATTGCCGGATCTGGCTCGGAAGGCCGCCCGGCTGCTGCGCTACTTGAGAACGGTAGCTGGCTCTGCCCAGCAGCAGCTGAGCAAAGAGCTCGGGCCTGGCTTTGAGAACGTCGATTTTCGTGACCTCAACCCCAAGACGTTCGTGCAGAAGCACCTGCTCGACGACGTGGAGCCAATCCTCGCCGATGTGAAGTCCGAGGTTGCCGACCTTGGCAAGACCATCAACAATTCGTCCGCGGACGTCCCCGAGACGAACAACTCCACCAAGGATCGCAATCCAGGAGGTCCGCAGGACGTCGTGGCTAGCGCAACCCCAGCACGCCCGGTCACCCCTTTCGATCTTGAAGCGACCTGACCCGCGATTATCGCCGCTCGCGGCTTGTCAGCGCCCAGCCGGCGCAAGGCCGAGCTGCTTGCCGATCAGCCCGCGGCCGCGTTTGATGAATGTCTCGGCTAGCGAGTTGAGGGCGCGGGCAGCAGGCTCCTCCGGGCCGGCATCGACTAACGGAACCCCGGCGTCGCCGGAAGCCCGGAGCTGCGGGTCAAGCGGTATCTGCGCGAGTAGCGACACGGGGTAGCCAAGCCGGGTGCTGAGAGCACGCGCTACGTCCGCGCCGCCGCCGGTGCCGAAGATGTTGTGGGTCTGCACTTCTCCGCAGTGCGGACATGTGGTCACCAGGTGCGACATGTTCTCCACGACACCGATCACGCGCTGGTTCAACATCGATGCCATGGTTCCGGCGCGCTCGGCGACCTCGGCCGCGGCAGCCTGCGGCGTCGTGACCACCAATACCTCGGCATTGGGCAACTTCTGGCCCAGTGAAATGGCGACATCGCCTGTTCCCGGCGGCAGGTCAAGGAGCAGGAAGTCCAGGTCACCCCAATAGACATCGCCGAGCATCTGGGTGAGCGCGCGATCCAAGATCGGGCCGCGCCAGGCCACCACCTGATCACGGCGCGGCTTGAGCATACCGATCGAGATGACCCTGAGCCCGTTGGTTGGCACCGGCATGATCATGTCCTCGACCGCGGTTGGTCTGGAGTCGGCGACGCCGAGCATTGCTGGTACTGAGTGTCCGTAGATATCAGCATCGAGAACGCCCACGCTGCGCCCGTGGGCTGCAAGCGCCCTGGCGAGGTTCACCGTGACTGATGACTTTCCAACGCCACCCTTCCCCGAGGCGACCGCGATCACTTGGGTGAGAGAATCTGGCCGGGCGAACGGAATCTCGCGTTCGGATTGCCCGCCCTTGAGTAGTTCGCGCAACGTCCCGCGCTGCTCGTCCGACATCACACCCAGCTCGACATCGACCGCCGACACTCCGGGCACGCCGAGTACGGCGGCGGTGACATCGCGGTTGAGCGTGTCACGAAGTGGGCAGCCAGCGACGGTCAGCAGGATCCGGACGTGTACCCGACCAGTGACGTCCACGTCAATGCCGTCGACCATGCCGAGATCGGTAATGGGCCGGCGTATCTCAGGATCGTCCACCTGATGAAGTGCCGCGCGGATCTGGGGGACTCGGGGATCTTCAATGGTGGACGCTGTGGAGTCACCGTTGGTTTGCGGGTCGTGCATGCCCCCAGCGTAGGTGAGTTGTTTTGGAGCTAGGCCACGTCTTCCGACTCGAGCTCGGCGAGCATCGCGCGCAACTCCGCCCTGAGTTCCGAGCGCAGGTAGTCGCGGGTGGCCAGCTCGCCGACCGACATCCGCAGGCCGGCAATCTCGCGAGCCAGAAAGTCCATGTCAGCTCGGCTTTGTGCTGCCTGCTCGCGATCCTGTTCCAAGGCGACGCGGTCCCGGGCCTCCTGGCGGTTCTGAGCAAGCAAGATCAGCGGAGCGGCGTACGACGCCTGGAGTGACAAGACCAGGGTCAGGAAGATGAACGGATACTCGTCGAAGCGTGGCCGGGGCGGACCCCATGGCACATTCCAGAGCACCCAAACCACGATGACGACCGTCATGCCGAACAGGAACCGCGCGGTGCCCATGAATCGGGCAAAGCCCTCAGCAAACTTGCCGAAGGCGTCCCGGTCCACTTTGATCGTTGGAATCGTTGACCGCTTACGCCGCCCCGGCATGTCCAGCCGCACGGCCTCCCGAACTGCTCTAGCCATGTGCGATCACTCCCGCCTCCGGCGGATTGTGCGCCGACACCGCATCGAGCTCGATGCCGCGCCAATCCTCGGGCAACATGTGATCAAGTACGTCGTCCACCGTGATTGCCCCGATCAACCGATGATCAGCATCCACAACAGGGGCGTTCACCAGGTTGTACGTCGCGAAATAGCGGCTTACCTCATGCAGGTTTGCCTGGTCGGTCAGGGTCTCAAGCTCAGTGTCGATCAGCGCCGAGACGAGCGTCGAGGGCGGCTCGCGAAGCAGCCGCTGGAAGTGCACTGCGCCGACGAAACGACCGGTCGGAGTGTCCAAGGGCGGCCGGCATACGTAGACCATGCACGCCAGCGCGGGCGTCAGCTCTGCATCCCGGATGTGAGCTAGGGCCTCGGCGACTGTCGCACCTGGCGGCAGGATCACTGGTTCCGGGGTCATCATCCCGCCTGCAGTGGACTCGGCATAGACGAGCAGCCGCCGAACGTCCTTTGCCTCTTCGGGCTCCATGCGCTCGAGAAGTACTTGGGCCATCTCAGGGGCGAGTTCGGCGATCAGGTCAGCGGCGTCATCCGGATCCATCTCCTCCAAGATGTCCGCCGCGCGCTCGGTGTCCAGCTCGGAGATCAGCTGGACCTGTTCGTCCTCCGGCAGCTCCTCCAAAGCGTCAGCCAACTTGTGATCATCGAGTGCGGAGGCTACCTCCGCTCGCCGCTCGCGCGACATTTCGTGCAGTTCGCGTGCGATGTCAGCAGCCTTCATGTCCTCCATCTGGGCAAGCAGCTGGTCTGTACCTTGAGCGCGCTCAAACCCGAAAAGTGTGATCGTGGACCAGTCAACGATGGTGACGTGCCCGCGCCTACCGAAGCGGCGACGGCTTCCGGTCTCCCGGAGCGCTACCTGCGAGAGCTCCCAATCGTAGGAACGCACAGGCTGCATCGCGACGTCGAATATCACCGACGGACCCGGATGGTCTGTGCGTTCCACGGTGAGGTCGAACAGGTCGTCGATCACCAACATCTCGGATTCGCGCCGTTCGAAGCGGCGTGTGTTGACGACCCCGGAGATGACCACCGCGAACCCGTCGATGCTGCGCACCCGCGCTATCGGTATGAAGATCCGGTGGCGGGCAAACAGCTCGACCACAAGCCCCTTTACTCGTGGGGCATGACCAGCGGCGCGGCGTTGCGCCACGACGTCGCGCACCTTGCCCACCTGGTCCCCAGCGCTATCGAGGACTGGCAGGCCCCGGATTCGTGAGATGAAGACCGAGGTCCCGCTCGCTGCCACGCCTCGATTATCACAGCCCGACGGCGTCCAGCGAGCTGCGAGCGTCGGCATTGCGCGAGCAGCTCCAAAGTCCGGCGAGCTGCGAGCGTCGGCATTGCGCGAGCAGCTCCAAAGTCCGGCGAGCTGCGAGCGTCGGCATTGCGCGAGCAGCCCTAAGGAATCGTGGACGGCAAACTCGTACGGCTGCGCGTTTCTGACAGCCGTGGCACCTGCCACCCCAGACGGTCGGTGCTACGCCCTGACGTCCATGATCAGGTCAGCTAGGGTCGTGGATATGGCTGCAGCCAGTGCGATCAGCTTCAAGGATCTTTGCATCGATGCCGTCAATCCGGAGGTGCTCGCGACGTTCTGGGCCGCGGCGCTCGGCCTTCGAGCTGAGTCCAGTGGCGCTGACTTCAGGCTGGTTGACGATGTGCCTGAGCACACCCTCTGGGTCAACCAGGTACCGGAGCCGAGGACGGTCAAGCAGCGCGTCCACCTCGATGTTGACGTGGCGGCTGTCTCCGATCTGACCGACCTTGGCGCAGTGGTCATCGATGAGACGCAATCGTGGACGGTGCTGGCCGATCCTGAGGGCGGTGAGCTCTGCGCCTTTGTCCGCGAGCCCGAGTCGTTATCTGGCTATCGCGCATACGAGGTGGTTGTCGACGCTGCGGATCCGATCTCCATCGCGAGCTGGTGGGCAGAGCGCTACGCCGCCACCGTCTGTCATGATCAAGACCGCGCTTTCTCCTGGATCGAACAGGCCCCCGGGATGCCGTGGGCCATGGTGTTCCAATGGGTTCCGGAGCCCAAGACCGTGAAGAACCGCATGCATTGGGATGTCTGGGGAGAAACCGATGATGTGCTGGCGGCAGGTGCTCGGCTGATCCGTGCACGCGACGACGAGATCGGCTGGGACGTGCTCGCGGATCCCGAAGGTAACGAATTCTGTGTGTTCACCAGGCATGAGATCTGAGAAGTCAGCGAGTCGACCGGCTCAGAGCGCCGACGAGTAGATTGGGAGCCGATTTCAGGAGGACACCATGGCCATTTCGCCGCGGCAGTTCGGCTCTGTCTTTGAGCTGCAGTTCCCCCAATCGGTTGGGATCTACAGCAGCTACGCCGACGCGCAGAAGGCGGTTGACTTCCTGGCGGATCAGAAGTTCGAGGTGCAGAATCTGGCCATCGTGGGTACCGATCTCAAGTCGGTCGAGCGGGTGCTCGGCCGACGCAACTGGGGCACGGTGATTACCCAGGGCTTGCAGTCAGGCATCTCAACCGGCCTCTTGGTCGGTCTGGTGATGTTGATCTTCGCGAGGCCGTCGAGCATCGTGCTGCTGCTGCTGGTTGCGTTGGCGATCGGAGTTTTGCTGGGCATCGGATTCAGCGCGGCGGCGTACGCGATGAGCCGTGGCCGCCGGGACTTCACTTCGGTGACTCAGACAATTGCCACCAAGTACGAGGTGCTGTGCGAGCACAAGGTCGCCGCTCAAGCCCGCGAGATGCTGCAGGGAATGCCCGGCGCCCGCGCCGCGCAATTTGAATAGCGGTTGATCATTTCGCTGCGCGAGCGACGAACGACTCGGCTCAGGCGCCCCGTGCGCGAGCGCCAGCCTCAAGAAAGCGACATCCAGTCTTCGACGT